>NZ_AJFC01000073.1:0-3582 GCF_000256505.1 Rhodococcus sp. P14
GCCGGGACTACGACCGGCGCGGCGATCACCGCTCCCGCCCCGACCGTCCCTACGAGCGGGGAGAGGTGCCCCCGCCGTCCCGTCGGCGGGCGCCGGGACCGGAGACCCCGGACTACCGGCAGCCCCGGGTGCGCTATCGGGACCGGTACGAGGACTGACCGAGTCCGCGCCGGATCACACGCGCCGGATCACGCGCGCCGGATTACGCGCGACGCGCGGAGCGCAGTTCGCGCGGCAGCGCGAACACCAGGGTCTCGTTGGCTGTGGTGACCGACTGCACGTCGGCGAAACCGTGCTCGGCGAGCAGGTCGATCACGCCGCGTACGAGGACCTCCGGCACCGAGGCGCCGGAGGTGATGCCCACGGTCCGGACGCCGTCGAGCCATGCCGGGTCGACCTCGCGGGCGTAGTCGACGAGATGCGCGGCCCGGGCACCGGCCCCCAGAGCCACCTCCACGAGCCGGACCGAGTTCGACGAATTGCGGGACCCCACGACGATGACCAGGTCGCATTCGGGCGCCATCGCCTTGACCGCCACCTGCCGATTCTGGGTGGCGTAGCAGATGTCGTCGCTCGGGGGATCCTGCAGCAGCGGGAACTTCGCGCGCAGCCGCTGGACCGTCTCCATGGTCTCGTCGACGCTGAGGGTGGTCTGCGAGAGCCAGATGACCTTCGCCTCGTCGCGCACGGTGACCTGGTCGACCGCGTCCGGACCGTCGACGAGCTGGACGTGGTCGGGGGCCTCGCCGGCAGTGCCCTCCACCTCCTCGTGGCCTTCGTGACCGATGAGCAGGATGTCGTAGTCGTCGCGGGCGAAGCGCTTCGCCTCCTGATGCACCTTCGTCACCAGGGGGCACGTGGCATCGATGGTGCGCAGGCTGCGTTCGGCGGCGGAGGCGTGCACCGCAGGGGAGACACCGTGCGCCGAGAACACGAGCACCGCGCCCTCGGGTACCTCGTCGGTCTCCTCGACGAAGACGACACCTCGCTCGGCGAGGGTCTCGACCACGTGCCGGTTGTGGACGATCTCCTTGCGGACGTAGATCGGGGCACCATGCTTCTCGAGTGCCTTCTCCACCGTTTCGACGGCCCGGTCGACACCGGCGCAGTACCCGCGCGGCTCGGCGAGCAGGACGCGCTTGCCGGCAGCCGGTGAACCGGCCGACCGAGTGATTCCGACTTCGAGGGGAACAGGCGCAGACATGCCTCCAGGGTACGGGCCGTCCGCGGGGCCGGCCGTCCTCGGCTACCAATCGGGCGGCACGTGAGGCAGTCTGTTTCCCATGATCCGTCCACCGTTCATGGCGCGGGTGGCGGCCGGGCTGGCCGTCACCGCGTACGAAGAGACCCTCAAGCTGCCGTCCACCGCGGTCGCCCTGCCGATGACCACGGTCAGCCAGATCCTTCAGACGACGATGCGGATCCAGCAGACGATGACGTCGCTCGCGATCAAGGGCGACCAGTTGTTCGAGCTGCTCGGCGCTGCCCCCGCCGAGGCGCCGTCGTGGGCCACCTTCGACGACGACGCCGAACCGGTGGGCATTGCCGAGCCGTCGACCGCGGGGGCACCGGGACGCTTCGCCCTCTACTCGATGCCGCCCGCGACGGAGGCGGCGGTGCCGGTCCCCACCGATTCGAGGGCCGGGAAGTCCGCCGGCGCCGGGACGGAGGGGTCCGGGCCCCGCGCCGGAGCCGAGTCGACCGCCGAGTCCACCGCCGCCAAGATCAGTGCCGGCACGACCGCAGCCGGCGGCGACGCCGACACGACCGCGACGAAGCCGGCGAAGAAGGCAGCGAAGGCACCGGCGAAGAAGACCGCGAAGAAGGCTGCCGCCGGGAGCGCGGCCGGGGCCGAGCTTCCCGAGATCGTCGAACTGCTCGACTACCCGTCGCTGACCCTGGCGCAACTGCGGGCGCGGATGCGCACCCTGTCGGTCGAGGACCTGCGGGCGCTGCTCGAGTACGAAAGCGCCACCCGCGCGCGGGACCCGTTCGAGACCATGCTGTCCAACCGGATCGCGAACGCAAGCACCAAGTGACCTCCGCGCCCACGGCCACCCCGTCCAACTCCGCGGAACATCCGTGGCCCGTCCGGACCGTCTCGCAGAAGGTCGCGAGCTGGATCGACCGGCTCGGCTCGGTCTGGGTGGAGGGACAGATCACCCAGCTCAACGTGCGTCCCGGCACCCGCACCGCCTTCCTCACGCTGCGGGACCCGTCGGCGGACATGTCGCTGTCGGTGACGTGCTCGCCGCAGCTGGTGCAGAACTCCCCTGTGCCGCTCACCGAGGGCAGCCGGGTGGTGATGTTCGGGAAGCTGTCGTTCTGGACCGGCCGCGGCACCCTGGCCCTGCTGGTCACCGAGATCCGGGCCGTCGGAATCGGCGAACTCCTCGCTCGGATCGAGCGGCTACGGGCGCTGCTCGCGGCCGAGGGGCTGTTCGACCCGCGGCTCAAACGGCCCCTGCCGTTCCTGCCGCACCGGATCGGTCTGATCACCGGCCGGGCGAGCGCCGCCGAACGGGACGTGCTCAGCGTCGCGCAGCGCCGGTGGCCGGCGGTCCGTTTCGAGATCCGCAACACCGCCGTCCAGGGGCCCACCGCGGTCCCGCAGATCCTCGAGGCGCTCGAGGAACTCGACGCGGACCCGTCCGTCGACGTGATCGTGCTCGCGCGCGGCGGCGGCAGCGTGGAGGACCTGCTGCCGTTCTCCGACGAGGCGCTGTGCCGCGCGATCGTCCGGTGCACGACGCCCGTGGTCAGCGCGATCGGGCACGAACCGGACAGCCCGCTGTCCGACTACGTCGCCGATCTGCGGGCGGCCACCCCCACGGACGCGGCGAAACGGATCGTGCCGGACGCGGTGGCCGAGCAGGACCTGGTGGACGAGCTGCGAGAGCGAGCGGCGGCGGCGCTGCGCAACTGGGTGCGCAGGGAGGAGCACGTGATCGAACAGCTGCGCAGCCGGCCGGTGCTCGCAGACCCGCTGCGCACCGTCGACCAGCGGCGCGAGGAGATCGAGCGGCTGCGGCAGTGCGCCCGACGCGACGTGGCCCGGGCGATCGCCGCCGAGGCCACCCGGATCGAACATCTCGGGGCGCGACTCGGGACGCTCGGTCCCGCCGCCACCCTGGCCCGCGGCTACGCGGTGGTGCAGCGGATGATCCCGGACGGGGACGCGGAGGTGCTGCGGTCCGTCGACGACGCACCGCCCGGCACCCAGCTGCGGGTGCGGGTCGCCGACGGTGCGGTGCGCGCGGCCGTCATCGGACGAGAGAAGTGACGAGGAACGGATGAGCGAGACGAAGGACACGCCCGTGAGCGGCCCGAACGACGACGTTGCGGAGTTCGGCTACGAGCGGGCGCGCGACGAGCTGGTCAACGTGGTCAAGATGCTCGAACAGGGTGGCCTGGACCTGGACGAGTCGCTGACGCTGTGGGAGCGGGGCGAGGCGCTCGCGCGCCGCTGCGAGGAGCATCTCGCCGGCGCCCGGCAGCGCGTGGAGGCCGCGCTGGCGCACAGCGACGACGAGGTGGACGAAGACGACGAGTGAGCGGCGCGCCCGTCAGGGCTGTAGCGGC
>NZ_AJFC01000074.1:0-325 GCF_000256505.1 Rhodococcus sp. P14
TCAGCCGCCCCCGCTGCGGCCGCGAGTTCGCGGAACTCGGCCTCGTCGCCGGAACCACCGACGAGGATCCGGACGTCGCCGAAGTCGGACACCCACAGCGGTTCGACACCCTGCCCGCCGTAGACCACCCAGTCGCGGCCGGCGATGTCCTGCGCCCCCGTCGCGGTACGCGGCTCCCCGGCGACGAACCGCACCAGCTCGTCCTCCCCCGCATTCGACTGGGTGAACCGCACGTACCGGCCGGCGGGGGTGATGTACCCGACGGTGCTCGAGTCGCCGCCCTGTTCGCCGGTGATGATGCTGCGGCTGGCGGGGGTCGCCCGCC
>NZ_AJFC01000075.1:0-9690 GCF_000256505.1 Rhodococcus sp. P14
CGGGCACCTTCGGCTGCCGGATCGGGAAGTCCAGCTCACGCGCGTCGTACTTCAGGCCCGCGTCGACGTCGAAGCTGGGCACGGGTCCCGCGGTGGGGCCGCCGGGGCTGAAGGAGCACTGGCTGGCGATGGCGGCCACGACGACCATGATCAGCAGCAGCGGAATCAGCGACCACGCCATGTCGCGCGTGTCGTGGAGCATGCGGGGTTTCTGGGGGGCCACGCCTCCAGTCTGACAGCCGTCGGCACCGATACCCGCACGTGGCCGGGTCCGAGCCCCGCTCACGGGGCGGTGATGAGAGAATTACCACTCGAAACCATCGGAACCCGACGGTCGTCCCTTCGACGTCCGTCTCGCGTCGGCAACCACGTCGACCGACCGCACCAGGAGGCAGTAGCCCATGACGGCCAGCACCCCGACCCGCCGCCAGGCCCCGGACCGCAATCTCGCCCTCGAGCTGGTGCGTGTCACCGAGGCCGCGGCGATGGCTGCGGGCCGTTGGGTCGGCCGTGGCGACAAGGAAGGTGGCGACGGCGCCGCCGTCGACGCCATGCGTCACATGGTCAGTTCGGTGTCCATGCGCGGCGTCGTCGTGATCGGCGAGGGCGAGAAGGACGAGGCGCCCATGCTCTACAACGGCGAGGAGGTCGGCAACGGCGACGGACCGCTGTGCGACGTGGCGGTCGACCCGATCGACGGCACCACTTTGATGGCGAAGGGCGCACCCGGCTCCATCGCGGTGCTCGCCGTCGCCGAGCGCGGCGCCATGTTCGACCCGTCCGCCGTGTTCTACATGGACAAGATCGCTGTCGGCCCGGAGGCCGCGGACGTCATCGACATCACCGCGCCGGTCGCCGAGAACATCAGCCGCGTTGCGAAGGCGAAGCACTCGGAGATCTCCGACATCACCGTCACGATCCTGGACCGCCCCCGGCACGCGCAGCTCATCAGCGATGTGCGCGCGACCGGCGCCCGTATCCGGCTGATCTCCGACGGTGACGTCGCCGGTGCGATCGCCGCGGCGCGCCCGGGTTCGGGTGTCGACATGCTGCTGGGCATCGGCGGCACCCCGGAGGGCATCATCGCCGCGGCCGCGATGCGGTGCATGGGCGGCGCGCTGCAGGGTCGCCTGGCGCCGAAGGACGACGAGGAGCGGCAGAAGGCGATCGACGCGGGTCACGAGCCGGGCCGCGTGCTGACCACCACCGACCTGGTCAAGGGTGAGAACATCTTCTTCTGCGCGACCGGCGTCACCGACGGTGAGCTGGTGAAGGGTGTCCGCTACTACGGCGGCGGCGCGACGACGCAGTCGATCGTGATGCGCAGCAAGTCCGGCACCGTCCGGATGGTCGAGGCGTACCACCGGCTGAAGAAGCTCAGCGAGTTCACCTCGATCGATTTCCACGGCGTCGCGGGGGCCGTTCCTCCCATGCCGTGACCCGGTTCGCGGTCGTGGCGCCCTTTCGGATCTCCGCCGGTCCGAAGGGGCGCCGCTGCGGCTCGAGCGGCCTACTGTGAAGCCATGGCCGACAATTCCGAGCAGCAGTTCCGAATCGAACACGACACCATGGGCGAGGTCCGGGTCCCGGCCGACGCCCTGTGGCGCGCTCAGACCCAGCGGGCCGTGGAGAACTTCCCGATCTCCGGCCGCGGTCTCGAGCGCACCCAGATCCGCGCGATGGGCCTGCTCAAGGCGGCGTGCGCCCAGGTGAACAAGGATCTGGGTCTGCTCGACGCGGAGAAGGCCGACGCGATCGTCGCCGCCGCTACCGAGATCGCCGAGGGTCTGCACGACGACCAGTTCCCCATCGACGTGTTCCAGACCGGTTCGGGCACGAGCTCGAACATGAATGCCAACGAGGTCATCGCGAGCATCGCCGCGCAGCGCGGGGTGACCGTACATCCCAACGATCACGTCAACATGTCGCAGTCGTCGAACGACACCTTCCCGACCGCGACGCATGTCGCCGCCACCGAGGCGGCGGTGAAGGATCTCGTCCCGGCCCTCGACCAGCTGCGGGCCTCGCTCGCGGCGAAGGCGAAGGAGTGGAGACGCGTCGTCAAGTCCGGGCGGACGCACTTGATGGATGCCGTGCCGGTCACCCTCGGCCAGGAGTTCGGGGGCTACGCCCGGCAGATCGAGGCCGGCATCGAGCGGGTGCAGGCGACCCTGCCACGGCTGGGTGAGCTGGCCATCGGGGGCACGGCGGTCGGCACGGGCCTGAACGCCCCCGAGGGATTCGGTCCCCGCGTCGTCGCCGAACTGGTGCGGGTGACCGGGGTGGAGGCGCTGACGCCGGCGAAGAACAGCTTCGAGGCGCAAGCCGCGCGGGACGGTCTCGTCGAGGCGTCCGGGGCGCTGCGGACCGTCGCGGTGTCGTTGACGAAGATCGCCAACGACATCCGGTGGATGGGGTCCGGCCCGCTGACGGGTCTCGCCGAGATCCAGCTGCCGGATCTGCAGCCCGGCAGCTCGATCATGCCGGGGAAGGTGAATCCCGTGCTGCCGGAGGCGGTGACCCAGGTGGCGGCGCAGGTCGTGGGCAACGACGCGGCCGTGGCGTGGGGTGGTGCCGCGGGCGCGTTCGAGCTCAACGTCTACATCCCGATGATGGCCCGCAACCTGCTCGAGTCGCTGCGCCTGCTGGCCAACGTCTCGCGCCTGTTCGCCGAGCGGTGCGTCGACGGGCTCGTGGCGAACACCGAACATCTGCGTACCCTCGCCGAATCGTCGCCCTCGATCGTGACGCCGCTGAACTCGGCGATCGGGTACGAGGAGGCCGCTGCGGTCGCGAAAGAGGCGCTGCGGGAGAAGAAGACCATCCGGCAGACGGTCGTCGACCGGGGGCTGATCGGTGACGGCCTGAGCGAGGAGGAGCTGGATCGGCGGCTCGACGTGCTCGCGATGACACGGGTGGAGCCGCGAGACTGACGACACCCTGGGTCTTGTGATGAGCGTCTCATCATGATCTGATACGAAGCTGAATTCTAATTCAGGTCGTAGGAAGCGAGACGTCATGACCACCGTCCCCACCGTCACCGGCACCGTCGACAGCGGCAGCCTCGGCCGGACACTGATGCACGAGCACCTGTTCGTCCTCTCCCCCGAACTGCACGGCAACTGGGACATCGGCGTCGACCTGGACGCGGCGGTCGCCGAGGCGATCACGCGCGTCCGGGAGGTGCACGCGGCCGGTTTCGACACGTTCGTCGACCTCACCGTGGTCGGCACCGGCCGCAACATCGACCTCATCCGACGGGTCGCCGAGGCCACCGACATGAACATCGTCGTGGCGACCGGTCTCTACACCTACATGGACCTGCCGCACTACTTCCACTACCGCGGCCCCGACACCCTGTTCGGCGGCCCGGAACCGATGGTGGACTTCTTCGTCCGCGACATCGAGGAAGGCATCCTCGACTCCGGAGTGCGGGCGGGAATGCTCAAGTGCGCCATCGACGCCCCGGGCCTGACCGCGGGAGTCGAGCGGACGGCCCGGGCCGTGGCGGTCGCCCACCGACGCACCGGCGTACCGATCACGGTGCACACCCACGCCCACTCCGAGTCCGGACGGGTGATGCAGCGCCTGTTCACCGAGGAGGGCGTCGACCTCTCGCGTGTGATCGTCGGCCACAGCGGCGATTCCGACGACATCGGCTATCTCACGGCGCTGATGGACGCCGGCTCGTACATCGGCATGGATCGCTGCGGCGTGGACGTGTATCTCGGCTTCGAGCAGCGGGTGAAGACCATCGCCGCCCTCGTCGAGCGCGGCTATGCCGGCCGGATGCTGCTCTCGCAGGACTACGCCACCCTCAACGACTGGCTCGACCCGCAGATGCTCGCCGTCGCGACGCCGCGATGGAGCTACATGCACCTGCACAACGACGTGCTGCCCGCGTTGCGGGAGGCCGGGGTCGGCGACACGGACATCGACCGGATGCTGATCGACAACCCGCGCGAGATCTTCGAACGTCGCGACACGTACTGAGCCCGGCGGGCCGTCCGCGGCCGGGCACGCCACCCGGCCGCGGACGGCACCGGTCACACCGCCGACTCGGAACGGCGAACGACGAACCGGGACAACTCGTCCCGGTCAATGGCCCGCTTGAGGATCTTCCCGGACGCCCCCTTCGGCAGGGCGTCCACGAAGCGGACGATGCGGGGCGCCTTGTAGGCGGACAACCGTTCCCGGCACCAGCGCACGAGGTCCTCGGCACCGGCGCCGGCGTCGTCGCGCAGCACGACCACCGCGGCGATCTCCTCGCCGTAGTGGCGGTCCGGCACGCCCACCACGGCGGCCTCGACCACGTCGGGATGCTCGTAGAGCACCTCCTCCACCTCGCTGGGATACACGTTGTAGCCGCCCCGGATGACGAGGTCCTTGACCCGGTCGACGATGCGCAACCGGCCCTGCTCGTCGAATTCCCCGAGATCGCCGGTGCGGAACCAGCCCTCGTCGTCGAGCACGGCCGCGGTGTCGGCCGGTCGCTGCCAGTAGCCGGCCATGACGACGGGTCCGCGGACGAACACCTCGCCCACCTCCCCCGGGCCGCACGCGACGCCGTCCGGCCCGTAGACCTCGACCTCGATGTCCGGGGCCGCGGTGCCGCTGTACCCGATGCGCGCCGGGACGTCCCCCCACGAGAAGGTCGCCATGGCCGTGGTCTCGGTCAGGCCGTATCCCTCCCGGATGGTGCAGCCGAAGCGGTGCTCGAAGTCACGGGCCACCTCCCCCGGCAGCGACGCTCCCCCCGACACCGCCAGCCGGAGTCCCGCGAAGTCCGCTGGTCCGTAGGGAGATTCGGCATGCAGCATCGCGTTCCACATGGTCGGCACCCCGCACACCACCGTCAGCCGGTCCCGGACGACGAGGTCGAGCATCGCCGCCGGATCGAACGGGGACAGCAGGGACAGGGAGGCCCCCGCGGTGAAGGCCGACATCATCACCGACGCCTGGCCGAAGATGTGGAACAGCGGCAGCCCGGTCCCTACTCGATCCTCGGGTCCCGATTCGGACAATCGGCACGAAATGCGTCCTGCAGACAGCAGATTCGAGACGGTGAGCTGAGCCCCCTTCGGGCGGCCGGTGGTGCCCGAGGTGTACAGCACCGCCGCGGTGTCGCCGTCGGCACGGTCGACGGGGTCGCCGGGCTCCTGTTCGACCGCGGCGCCGGGCTCCAGCGACAGCCACGGCACACCGAGCCCCTCCGCGGCCTCGGCCACCGAGCCGGAGGCGGCATGCCAGGCGATCGCGAGCACGGCCCGCGAATCCCCGAGGGTGTAGCGCAGTTCGGCCGCGGTGGACATGGTGTTCACCGGCACCACCACGGCACCGACCGCCTGAATGCCGAGGTAGGCCACCACGAACTCGGGCACGGAGGGAGCGAGCAGGAGCACCCGGTCGCCGGCGGCGACGCCGCGGCTGCGGAGCAGCGCGCCGTAGCGCAGCGCGTCGTCGCGCAGCTCGCGGTAGCTCCGCTGCCCGTCCCGCGTGCGCAGGGCGATGCGTTCCGGCGCCGCGTCCGCGTGGGCGAGGACGGGGTCGAGAACACTGGCCATGAGTGGTTTCCCTTCGTCGAGAGACATAGTGGGGGAGAGCGGCTCGTGATTGACATCACATGACCGATGCCCCAGACTAGCACCACAGCCTGAACCCGAATTCATGTTTGAGTGCTGTTTCTCGGCCCGTCCGACCGGAGGAATTGATCTGTGACATCGCCATCCGTGAGTCCGACCGGCATCACGACCGCCGGCACGTCGCACCACACGCGCGCTCATCGTAAACTGCTCGCCGCCGGGCTCATCGGCAGCTCGATCGAGTGGTACGACTTCTTTCTGTACGGCACCGCCGCGGCGCTGGTGTTCCCGCACGTGTTCTTCCCCGACAGCTCCCCCCTGATGGGAACGCTGTTGTCCTTCAGCACCTTCTGGGCCGGGTTCGTCGCCCGGCCCCTCGGCGGGCTCGTGGCCGGCCACTTCGGTGACCGCTACGGCCGCAAACCCGTCGTCGTGGTCTGCCTGCTGCTCATGGGTCTGGCGACGTTCCTGATCGGCTGCCTGCCCTCCGCCGCCGCCATCGGGGTCCTCGCCCCCATCCTGCTGGTGACGCTCCGCTTCCTGCAGGGCCTCGCCTGCGGCGGGCAGTGGGGTGGAATCGTCCTGCTGCTCACCGAGTCCGCCGATCCCAAACGTCGAGGCTTCGCCGGCACGTTCGGGCAGATGGGCGTGCCGTGCGGCGTCATCCTGGGCAACGTCGCGTTCCTCACGGCGACGGCCGCGATGTCGAACGAGGTGTTCCTCGACTGGGGCTGGCGGATTCCGTTCCTCGCCAGTGCCGCGCTGTTCCCCGTCGTCCTCTACATCCAGACCAAGGTGGAGGACACCCCCGAATTCCGGGAACTGCAGGCCGAAGTCGCGGCCAAGCGGCCCGAGCAGCAGGTCGTCCAGGCCCCGCTCGCCGAGGCGATCCGCACCCACTGGCGCAAGATCCTGCTGGGCTGCGGTCTGCTCGCCGCAACCAACTCGCTGTTCTACATCAGCATCGCCGGCGTCCTGAGCTACGGCACAACCGAACTCGGCATGGACCGCAATTCGATCCTGGCCATCTCGCTGGCGAGCTCGCTGGTGGGCCTCGGGTTCATCCTCTGGTCGGGGTGGATCTCCGACCGCATCGGCCGCCGGCCGATGATCATGATCGGGGCCGCGGCACTCGTGCTGTGGGCATTCCCCTACTTCTGGCTCGTCAATACCGCGAACCTCGCGTTGTTCGCGGTGGCCGTCACGGTCGGGTCGATCTTCCAGTCCATGACCTACGGCCCGCTGGCGGCGTACCTGGGCGAGCTCTTCGAGCCCAACGTCCGGCTCTCCGGCGCGTCGCTCGCCTACCAGCTCGCCGCCGTCACCGTCAGCGGCGGCACGCCGTTCATCATGACCGCCCTGATCGCCAACACCGGCACGACCACCCTGGTCTCGGTGTTCGTGGCCCTCATGGGCGCCCTCACGCTGTTCTCGGCGTGGGTGCTCAAGGAGACCAACCCCGCGGAGGTGCGCCGCGACCCGAAGGCCGTCCCGGGCATCGCCCACGCCCGGTAACCGAACGGGTGCTGCCGGCCTCCACGATCGCCCGTGGAGGCCGGCAGCATCTGTGCCGTACGCCGCTCAGGCGACGACGCGGGCGAGCGACTCGGCCACCGCGACCGGCTTCTCCTGCCCCTCGCGCTCGAACGTCTGCAGCGTCCGGATCTGGATGCCGCCACCGGCGGCCTCGGCCCCGAGCACCTGCATGCGCATCCGGATGCGGGAACCGACCGGCAGCGGCGAGACGAAGCGCACCTTGTCGTAGCCGTAGTTGAGGCCGTGGGCGAACCCGTCGAAGCTCATGAGCTTGTAGGACAGGCCCGGCCCCAGCGAGAGCACGAGCAGACCGTGCGCGATCGTCGTCCCCAGCGGACTCGTCGCGGCGCGCTCGGGGTCGACATGGATCCACTGGTGGTCGTCGGTGACCTCGGCGAAGGCGTTCACGAGTTCCTGGGTCACGGTCACCCAGTCCGTCGGTCCGATGTCCCGTCCCACCAGGTCCCGGAGGTCGTCGAGGCCCGTGGGTCGCACGGGCAGGGTGCTGATGTCGTCGGTCATGGATGCTTCCTCTCCGCGCGGCCGGAGCGACTCGCGCCGAATCAAAACTTGAAGTTGAAACCGCGTTCAACTATACAGGGAAGGAGACGTCCGTCACCATCCTGTTCGCGACGTACCTCGACGACGGGCGATCCCCAGCCCTGCCCCTCCCCTTCCGCCAGGAGTGACCATGTCGGTCTACGAAATGTCCGAACGCACCGTGCAGTACCGCGACGCCCTCCTCGCCTTCATGGACGAGCACGTCTACCCCGCCGAGTCGGTGTACGAGGAACAGATGCGCGCCTCCGGGGACCCGCACTTCCAGCCCCCGATCCTCGAGGAACTCAAGGCCGAGGCCCGCCGGCGCGGCCTGTGGAACCTGTTCCACCCCCACCCCGACTGGGGCCCGGGCCTGACCAACCTCGAGTACGCCCCCCTCGCCGAGATCATGGGCCGCAGCCACATCGCCTCCGAGGCGTGCAACTGCAACGCACCCGACACCGGCAACATGGAGGTGCTCACCCTCTTCGGGACCGACGAGCACAAGGAGAAGTACCTGCGCCCGCTGCTCGACGGCACGATGGCCTCGGCGTTCGCGATGACCGAACCCGCCGTCGCCAGCTCCGACGCCACCAACATCGAGCTGTCCATGGTCCGGGACGGCGACGAGTACGTCCTCAACGGGCGCAAGTGGTTCGCCTCCAACGCGATGCACAAGAACTGCAAGGTCCTCATCGTCATGGGCAAGACCGACCCCACGGCGGCCCCGCACCGCCAGCAGTCGATGATGGTGGTGCCCATCGACGCTCCCGGCGTGACCGTCGTGCGCAACCTCCCGGTCTTCGGTTACGCCGACCGCGAGGGCCACGCCGAGATCACCTTCGAGAACGTGCGGGTGCCGAGCAAGGACGTGCTCGCCGGCGAGGGCGAGGGCTTCGCGATCAGCCAGGCCCGCCTCGGCCCCGGCCGCATCCACCACTGCATGCGCGCCATCGGCATGGCCGAGCGAGCCCTCGAACTGCTGTGCCGGCGCGCGTCGAGCCGGGTCACGTTCGGTCAGCCCGTGAGCGAGCGCGCCAACATCCAGGACTGGATCGCCGAGGCCCGGATCGAGATCGAGATGACACGGCTGCTCACGCTCAAGGCTGCCCACCTGATGGACACCGTCGGCAACAAGCAGGCCCGGATGGAGATCGCCGCGATCAAGGTCGCCGCCCCGGCGATGGCGCTGAAGATCATCGACCGCGCCATCCAGGTGCACGGCGGCGGAGGCGTCACCGACGACTTCCCGCTCGCCATGATGTACGCGCACATGCGCACCCTGCGCCTGGCCGACGGCCCCGACGAGGTGCACAAGCGGTCCATCGCCGTCGCCGAACTGCGCAAGTACCGCACCGCTCCCGCCGCCTCGGTCAACGGCCACAAGGTGACGGTGGGCTGACGATGACCGGACTCGATCTGACCGGCCGCACCGCGATCGTCACCGGCGCCTCCCGCGGTATCGGGCTGGCCGTCGCCCGGGACCTCGCAGCGGCCGGCGCGAACGTGGTGCTCACCTCCCGCAAGCAGGACGCGGCCGACGCCGCGGCCGCCCAGGTCACCGCGGCCGGGGTGCGCGGCACGGCACTCGGCGTCGGCGCGCATGCGGTCGACGAGGACGCGGCCCGGAGGTGCGTCGACCTCACCGTCGAGCGGTTCGGGCGCCTGGACATCCTGGTCAACAATGCCGGCACCAACCCCGCGTTCGGTCCGGTGCTCGCCCAGGACCACGCACGTTTCGCCAAGACCTTCGACGTCAACCTCTGGGGTCCGGTGCTGTGGACCTCACTGGCCGTGCAGGCGTGGATGGGCGAGCACGGCGGAGCAGTGGTCAACACCGCCTCCATCGGAGGGATGGCACCCGAGGCGAACATCGGCCTGTACAACGCCTCGAAGGCGGCACTGATCCACCTCACCCGCCAGCTCGCCCTGGAACTGGCGCCGCGGGTGCGGGTCAACGCCGTCGCCCCGGGTGTCGTGCGCACCCGTCTCGCCGAAGCCCTCTGGAAGGACCACGAGGACCGGCTCCCGG
>NZ_AJFC01000076.1:0-15191 GCF_000256505.1 Rhodococcus sp. P14
GGCCTTTCTCGCCTCCGACGCCGCGAGCTGGATCACCGGCGAGACCCTCGTCGTCGACGGCGGCGCGATGCTCGGCACCGCCGCCGCAGCGGAGGCCGGCGTCGCCGTCGCCCCGTGAGCGCACCCCGCACACCGAACTCGATGGAAAGGTAATCCCATGAAGGCCTGGCGAATTCACGAAGTGGGCGAGCCCAAGGAAGCGCTGCAACTCGTCGACGTCCCCGATCCGGAGGCAGGCCCCGGACGGCTCGTGGTGCGCGTCGCCGCGACGCCGGCCAACTTCCCCGACGTGCTGCTGTGCCGCGGGCAGTACCAGATGAAGCCGGAACTGCCCTTCACCCCCGGCGTCGAACTGGCCGGGACGGTCGTCGCGGTCGGCGAGGGCGTCACCCGCTTCGCCGTCGGCGACCGGATCATCGGCAATCCCGAGTTCCCCTTCGGCGGTTTCGCCGAGCTCGCCGTGGTTCCGGAGGAGGACGCCTACCGCGCCCCGGCGTCCCTCGACGACGCCGAAGCGTCGGCGTTGTCGATCGGATACCAGACGTCGTGGTTCGCCCTGCACCGGCGCACCCAGCTGCGGGCCGGGGAGACCCTGCTCGTGCACGCCGCGGCCGGCGGCGTCGGCAGTGCCGCAGTGCAACTCGGCAAGGCCGCCGGCGCCACCGTCATCGGTGTCGTCGGCGGCGCCGAGAAGGCCGACTACTGCCGGGCCCTCGGCGCCGACGTCGTCGTCGACCGGCACCGCGAAGACTTCGTCGACGTCGTCAAGGACGTCACCGCGGGTCGCGGTGCGGACGTGGTCTACGACCCGGTCGGCGGCGACTCGTACAGCCGCTCCACCAAGTGCATCGCGTTCGAGGGCCGCATCCTGGTGATCGGGTTCGCCGGTGGCACCATCCCGCAACCGGCGCTGAACCACGCGCTCATCAAGAACTACTCGATCATCGGCCTGCACTGGGGCCTGTACCGGCAGTACAACCGTGCCGCGATCGAGGCCTGCCACGAGGAACTGTGCCGCCTCGCCGACGACGGCGCCATCCGGCCCCTGATCAGCGAGCGACTCTCCCTCGACGACGTCGCCGACGGCGTGGCCCGCCTCGGCGACGGGCACACCGTGGGCCGGCTCGTCTTCCAGCCGTGACCGGCCGCATCCGGACGGGCTACTTCGGGATCACCTGCGTCGCACCGTCGACATAGGTGATGGTGCCCATCTCGAACTCGCTCTCGAGCCCGTTCGGGATGGGCCGCTCGTCGCTGATGGGGAATCCGAGTTCGCCACCCGCACCGCCCTGGGCCTCCCAGGCGGTGCGGATCTCGCCCCACACCACGTGCGCGTCGGTGTCGGGGCTCCAGGCGACGATGCCGCCCTCGAACTCCGCGACGTAGCCGTCGCCGACATCCTGCTGATCCGCGGTCGGTGCGCCCAGCGGGCTGTCGGCACCGCCGATCTCGTTGTACTTCGCCAGAATCGGCCCGCTGATGGTGTACTCGCCGCCGCCCGCACCCGGCAGGGTCGTCGTCTCCTCGACGGAGGCGCCCGGCTCCGTGTTCTCGGCCCCGGTGGCGCCCTCGACCGCGGACTCCGCGGCGGACGTCGCGCGCTCGACTGCCGATTCCGCCGCGCTGGTCACGCCGGCCACGGCGTCCTCGGCGCTGGTGCCGTCGTCGCTGCTGCAGCCGGCCAGGACCAGTCCCGCGGCAGCGGCGGCCGCGGCCACGGTGGCGGTGCGACGGGCTCGTCTGTTCATGGCATCCTCCTCGGAGATCGGGCACCGGTGTCTCGACGCTAGCGAGTGGCCCCGGGCCCCGGGCGGTTTCCGTCCGGACCTGCCCGCGGCCCTGCGCCGCACGCCGGCGTCGGCGCTGGTCGTCGCGGTGACCCCGGCCCCGCGCCCGGACGTCACGGTTGCACAACGATCGTCGTTGCGGGGCCCGAGGCTTCGAGAGTCTTCCGCGCACCGAGCCGGGGGCATACCATGCGACGGACGAGAAAGGCCGTGACATGCGCGCACCCCGTCGTCGCCGGATCGGCGCCGCCCTCGCCCTCGTGGCGATCCTGTCGGCTGCCTGCGTCTCGGTCGACACCGCCGACTCTCCGGCGTCCTCGGCGCCGGCCTCGCCGGAAGCCCAGTCCCTCTCTCCCCCGCAGGTCGCAGGCATCGACATCCCGGACGGACAGGTCGACGACGCTGTCGCTCGCCTCGACGACCTCGCCCGGGAGCTGATGGATCGGACCGGCATTCCCGGAATGGCGGTGGCGGTCGTGCACCGCGGTGAGATCGTGTACGCGGAGGGGTTCGGGGTGCGCGAGGCCGGCCGCGACGGTGCGGTGGACGCCGACACCGTCTTCCAACTGGCCTCGATGTCCAAGCCGCTCGGCGCCACCGTCGTCGCCCGCCAGGTCGGCGAGGGCGTGATCGGCTGGGACACTCCGGTGGTCGAACGCCTGCCGGGGTTCGCGCTCGCGGACCCGTACGTGACCAGCCGGGTGACCGTCGGCGATCTCTACGCCCATCGTTCCGGACTTCCCGACCACGCCGGCGACGAACTCGAGGACCTCGGTTTCGACCGCGAGCAGGTGTTCGACCGGTTCCGCCTGCTGCCGCTCGGGCCGTTCCGTGATTCGTACGAGTACACCAACTTCGGGCTCACCGCCGCGGCACGGGCGGTCGCCGACGCGTCCGGCGCCGAGTGGGCGGACCTGTCGCAGCGGGCGTTGTACGAGCCTCTCGGAATGACTTCCACCAGTTCCCGATTCGAGGACTACGAGGCCCGGCCCAATCGGGCCGTCGGCCATCAGCTCGTCGACGGCGACTACGTCGCGCGCGCCGTCCGCGATCCCGACGCGCAGTCCCCGGCCGGCGGGGTGAGCGCCTCGGTCACCGATGTCGCGCGGTGGCTGACGATGCTGCTCGGCGACGGCGAGTACCAGGGCCGCCGCATCGTCGACGCGGACGCCCTGCTCCCGGCGGTGTCCCCGCAGGCCGTGGCGAGCCCGCCGGGCACCGTCGACAGCCGGGCGGGGTTCTACGGGTACGGGTTCAACGTGGGCACGAGCCCCGCCGGGCGCGTGACGCTGAGCCACTCCGGGGCGTTCGCGCTGGGCGCCGCGACCGCGTTCACCGCGATCCCGTCGGCGGACGTCGCGATCGTCGCGCTCACCAACGCCGCCCCGATCGGGGTGCCGGAAACCCTCGCCGCCGAGTTCACCGATCTCGTGCAGTTCGGGGAGATCCGGGAGGACTGGACCGACCTGTACGAGCAGCGCTTCGCCACGTTCGACGACCCGAAGGGCTCGCTCGTCGGGCGCACCGCCCCGACGAACCCCACCCCCGCCCGTCCGCTCGGGCAGTACACCGGCGCCTACACCAGCGAGTACTACGGTCCCGCGCGGATCGACGAACGCGAGGGCGCCCTGGTGCTCACCATCGGTCCCGCCGAACAGACCTACCGGCTCGACCACTGGGACGGCGACGTGTTCACCTTCCCGATCGAGGGCGGTGAGAACGCCCCGGACGGGACGGTCTCCACCGCCACCTTCACCCCGGACGGCGTCACGTTCGAATACTGGAACGAGAACGGCCTGGGAACCTTCACCCGAACAGGAGCGTCATGACCGCACCCGAAACCGTCGCGGACGAGAAGTCCGTCGCCGTCGTCCGCGAATTCCTCGACGCGATGGTCGCCGAGGACATGGAACGAGCCACCGCCCTCCTCGACCCGGACATCGCCTGGCACAACACGTCGCTGCCGACCGTGCGGGGCCTGCCCCGGGTGCGGCGCATCCTCGAGGGCCTGCGCCGGCCGTCGCTGGGCTTCGACGTCGTCGTCCACCACATCGCCGCGACCGGAAACGTGGTGCTCACCGAGCGCACCGACGTCATGCGCGTCGGCCCGGTGTCCGTCCGGTTCTGGGTGTGCGGCACCTTCGAGCTGCGCGACGGGAAGATCACGGTGTGGGACGACCACTACAACGTCGGCACACTCGTCGGCGCCACGGGTGCCGGCGTCCTCCGGGCGGTGCTGCGCCGGTCGTAGAATCTCCCCGGCCGTCGAACCGTTCGACGGCGACGACGCAGGGAGCACGACGATGACCGACGCCGACCGGACGCCCGCGTTCGAGGCCGGAGTCCGGGTCCGCAGCGAGGTGATGGGCGCCGACTTCGTCGAGCGAGCCTTCGACCGCGCCCGCGGCACCGACGCCGAGGAGATGCAGGAGTTCGTCACCGAGCACGTATGGGGCTCGGTGTGGACCCGGCCGGGACTCGACCGTCGCAGCCGCAGCCTGCTCAACCTCGGCATGCTGATCGCGCTGCGCGCGGAGAACGAGCTGCGCGGGCACGTGCGCGGCGCCCTGCGGAACGGATTGACCCGCACCGAGATCGTCGAGGCGGTCATCCACGCGGGCGCCTACTGCGGCGCCCCGGCCGGCCTGGCCGCGATGCGCGTCGTCCAGGAAGTCCTCGAGGCCGAACTCGGTCCGCGCCCCGAGCAGGACTGACCCGCCGCCGCGGTGTGAACGGCGTTGGTGGTGGGCCGAATGTCACATTGCGTCGATGACATCGACGCAATGTGACATTCGGTCACCACCGGGCAGCCGGCCTCAGGCGCCGGGTGCGAACTCCTCGAGCATCTCCGTCACGAGCGCCGCGATCGGCGAACGCTCACTGCGGGTCAAGGTGACATGCGCGAAAAGCGGGTGCCCCTTGAGCTTCTCGATCACCGCAGCGACGCCGTCGTAGCGGCCCACCCTGAGGTTGTCGCGCTGGGCGACGTCGTGGGTGAGCACCACCCGTGACCCGGCGCCGAGGCGGGAGAGCACGGTGAGCAGCACGTTGCGCTCGAGGGACTGCGCCTCGTCGACGATCACGAACGAGTCGTGCAGCGACCGGCCCCGGATATGGGTCAGCGGAAGCACTTCGAGCATGCCCCGGCTGATGACCTCGTCCATCACCTCCGGGCTCGCAAGGCCGTCGAGGGTGTCGAACACGGCCTGCGCCCACGGCCCCATCTTCTCGCTCTCGCTGCCGGGGAGATAGCCGAGTTCCTGTCCTCCGACGGCGTACAGCGGCCGGAACACCACGACCTTGCGCTGGGTGCGCCGCTCCAGCACGGCCTCGAGACCCGCGGTCAGGGCCAGTGCCGACTTACCCGTGCCCGCCTTACCGCCGAGCGAGACGATGCCGACGGACTCGTCGAGCAGCAGGTCCAGCGCCACCCGTTGCTCCGCGGAACGCCCGTGCAACCCGAACGCCTCCCGGTCTCCGCGCACCAGCTGCACCCGCTTGTCCGGCGTGACCCGGCCCAGCGCGCTGGACGAGCCGCCCAGCAGACGGATCCCGGTGTGGCACGGCAGATCCCTCGCGGTGTCGAGGTCGACGATGCCCTCGGCGAACAGGTCGTCGATCAGCGTCCGGTCCACCTCGAGTTCGGTCATGCCGGTCCAGCCCGACGTCACCACGTCCTGGGCATGGTACTCGTCGGCGCTGAGCCCGACGGCGCCGGCCTTGACCCGGAGCGGGATGTCCTTGCTGACCAGCACCACGTCGTGCCCGTCGCCGGCGAGGTTCAGCGCGCACGCCAGGATCCGGGAATCGTTGGTCTCGGTGCGGAATCCGGCCGGCAGCACCTGCGGGTCGGTGTGGTTGAGCTCGACGTGCAGGGTGCCTCCCGCGTCCCCGATGGGAATGGGCTGATCGAGCCGCCCGTGCTGCAGGCGCAGGTCGTCGAGCAGCCGCAACGATTCCCTCGCGAACCAACCCAGTTCGTGATGGTGCCGCTTGCCTTCGAGTTCGCCGATCACGACGAGGGGTAGCACCACTTCGTGCTCGGCGAAGCGGGTCACCGCCCACGGATCGGAGAGCAACACGGAGGTGTCCAGCACGTAGGTGCGCACATCGGGTTTCTTCGCCGGGGTCCGGCCGGAGCGGCGGGCGGGGACGGAGCGTGTTGCAGTCACGTGAGGCTCCTAGGCCTGTGTAGCACCACACAGACTTCGTTCGATGGGCCGGTCGAACCTGGTGTCCACGAGGGACACGAGGGCCGGGTGCCGGCCCCTCGCTCTGTCTGTCACAGTCACGATCAGGACCTCCCGCGTAGCCGGCAACTGCGCCGTCTACACCCCCGACGCTAACGCCGACACGCCCCGTTCGCTCGACGAGCGAAGAGGCGTGTCGGTGAAGATTGGGTAAACGTGGCAATCCCGGCACGTGCCGGGCGCCGCGCCTAGATCAGTTTCCAGTCCTCGAGACCCTGGTACAGCGGCGCGGCGGCGGCGAGCGCGCTCACCCGGCCGCGCAGCGCCGCGGCGTCGGATGCACCCGTCAGTGCGGCCGCGATGATGTCGGCGACCTCGGTGAACTGCTCGTCCCCGAAGCCGCGGGTGGCCAGCGCCGGGGTGCCGATGCGCAGGCCGGAGGTGACCATCGGGGGACGCGGGTCGAACGGCACCGCGTTGCGGTTGACCGTGATGCCGATCTCGTGCAGCAGGTCCTCGCCCTGCTGGCCGTCGAGCTGCGAATTACGCAGGTCGACGAGGACGAGGTGCACATCGGTGCCGCCGGTCAGCACGGTGATGCCCTTGTCGGTGACGTCGGACTGCATCAGCCGCTCGGCGAGGATCTGCGCGCCGGAGACGGTCCGGCGCTGCCGGTCCTTGAACTCCTCGCTCGCGGCGATCTTCAGCGCGGCGGCCTTCGCGGCGATGACGTGCATGAGCGGGCCGCCCTGCTGGCCCGGGAACACCGCGGAGTTGATCTTCTTGGCCCACTCCTGCTTTGCGAGGATCAGACCCGAGCGCGGACCGCCGAGGGTCTTGTGGACGGTGGTGGACACGACGTCCGCGTACGGCACCGGCGACGGGTGCAGCCCGGCGGCGACGAGACCGGCGAAGTGCGCCATGTCGACCCACAGGTAGGCACCGACCTCGTCGGCGATGGAGCGGAACGCCGCGAAGTCCTCGTGCCGCGGGTACGCGGACCATCCGGCGACGATGACCTTCGGCTTCTCGGCCAGCGCGATCGAGCGGACCTCGTCCATGTCGACGCGGTGGTCCTCCTTGCTGACCCCGTAGGAGGCGACGTCGTACAGCTTGCCGGAGAAGTTCAGCTTCATGCCGTGGGTCAGGTGCCCGCCGTGGGCGAGGTCGAGCCCCAGCAGCTTCTCGCCCGGGTTCATCAGCGCCATCAGCACGGCCGCATTGGCCTGCGCCCCCGAGTGGGGCTGGACGTTCGCGAACTCGGCGCCGAACAGTTCCTTGGCGCGGGTGCGGGCGAGGTCCTCGACGATGTCGACGTTCTCGCAGCCGCCGTAGTAGCGGCGTCCCGGGTATCCCTCGGCGTACTTGTTGGTGAGCACGCTGCCCTGCGCCTGGAGCACCGCGCGCGGCACGAAGTTCTCCGACGCGATCATCTCGAGCGTGTCACGCTGGCGCGACAGCTCGCCGGCCATGGCCTGCGCCAGCTCGGGGTCGAGATCTGCGAGCGAGGCGGTGTTGACGTCGGTGCCGGGCACAACGGTCATCGAGGTTTCTCCAAGCTGGGGACGGCGGGAATTCACCTACCAGTCTACGAACCCGACCCCCGGTCCAGGAACCCGGTCCCCTCGGGCGACGGCGCAGGTCATGACTGCTCGCACCGCAGGACGCCGGGCACCAGGGGTTCGTCGAGCAGGCGACGGAACCGTTCGACGCGTTCCGGGCCCGCCGGGGCCTGCGCCAGCCAGCCGCCGAGCAGGCGGTACCCCTCGACGTAGGTGCTGATGTAGGCGCGCCACAACGGCGACGACAGGAAGCGGAGCGACTGCCGGGCCCGTTCCGGACTCGACAACGACCACCGCTGCAGGAAGGCGACGACCTCGTCGCCGGTGCGCCCCCGGTCGTGCAGGAGCAGAGCGGCGTCCTGGCGGACGCTCAGCAACCCGGCCGACGCCTCGTGCAGCTTCTCGGCGAGCTCACCGTCGAACCGCAGGCCCAGGTCGGCGTAGATGTCCTGCGCCCACCGCCCCCAGCCCGGTCCGACGATCGTCTCCAGCGCGAGGTCTGCCAGCCCCTCGGCCATGAGGCACTGCGGGGTGTTCACGACGAAGAGGGTCTGCTCGTCGTGCCCCCCGGCGACCAGTCCGGCCTCCTTGCGGCAGTGTTCGGTGTGGTGGCCGGGATAGGACTCGTGCGCGATCAGCCGCGGCAGGTGCGACATGTGCTGGTCGAGATCGGAGTTGATCGCGACGCGGGAGCGGTAGCGGCCCAGGTAGTAGTTGAACCCGGACCACGGCTTGTCGCCGACCACCTCGTACTCGACGGTTTCGGTCTCGGGTAGCGGGAACACCGCCCGGACCTTGTCGCGCAGGGCGCTCGAGAAGGCGTCGACGCACTCGGCGAGGCGGTCGGCAGGAACGACCTCGGACTTGCGGTGGGCCTGCAGCCGCTCGGCCAGCGGGCCAGTGCCGGGCAGCAGCGCGTCGATCCGCCGGTGGGCGTCGCGGTACGCGTCCTCGTCGCCCAGGCCGATACGCACGTCGAAGTAGGCCTCGACCTCCTCGACGAAGGCGATGTCCTCACCGGCGAACTTGCGGGCCGAGCAGTCGAGGGCGCGCAGGTGCACGTCGAGGAAGCGGGTGCGCTCACCCGAGAGCCCCGTCGCGGGCAGCTCGGCACGCAGCCGCCGTGCGGTGTGGGACAAGTCACGAGGGTCCGGGGCCGGCGCGTTCTCCACCCGGCGACGCAGCTCCGGGTCGCCGGTGAAGGCGTCGACGAAACCCTCCTCGAGCCGGTCGAACGCCAAGCCGAGCAGGAGGTATTCACGCACCAGCGAGTCCGGGTCCATGCCCTCGCACCCTAGTCCCCCGAACCGGCCCCCGGCCCGTCGGCGACCCCGGAAACCGGACCCCGCGCAGCGAGCGGATGTGTCAGCGAGCACAATCGGCCGATATGGACATCCTTCGCTGCGAGCCATACCCGGGGTGTGCCGCCGGGCCCGTCGAGTCGGGAGTGTGCCGGTGGCGCGTCTGAGCGAGCCGAGTCCGTACGTCGAGTTCGACCGCAAGCAGTGGCGGACGCTGCGCAAGTCGACGCCGCTGGTGCTGACCGAGGAGGAGCTGCGCGGCCTGCGGGGCCTCGGCGAGCAGATCGATCTGGCGGAGGTGGCGGAGGTGTACCTTCCGCTGGCCCGTCTGATCCATCTGCAGGTCGCCGCGCGACAGCGACTGTTCGCCGCGACCGCCACGTTCCTCGGCGAGAAGCATCCGGACCAGCAGGTGCCGTTCGTGATCGGAGTGGCCGGCTCGGTCGCGGTCGGCAAGTCGACCACGGCGCGCGTGCTGCAGGCACTGCTGGCGCGCTGGGAACACCACCCTCGGGTGGACCTGGTGACCACCGACGGCTTCCTGTACTCGTCCCGGGAGCTGATGCGACGGAACATCATGCATCGCAAGGGGTTTCCGGAGAGTTACGATCGGCGCAAACTGCTCCGGTTCGTCACCGAGGTCAAGTCCGGCGCCGCGGAGGTGGCGGCCCCGGTGTACTCGCACATCTCCTACGACATCATCCCGGGCCAGTATCACGTGGTGCGGCAACCGGACATCCTCATCATCGAGGGCCTGAACGTCCTGCAGACCGGTCCGCGGCTGATGGTGTCGGACCTGTTCGACTTCTCGATCTACGTCGACGCCCGCCTCGAGGACATCGAGAAATGGTATGTGGAGCGGTTTCTCGCGCTCCGCAAGACGGCATTCTCCGATCCCGAGGCGCATTTCCACCACTACGCGAACCTGTCGGACCGCGACGCCGTGGGCGCCGCGAAGGAGATCTGGCACTCGATCAACCGGCCGAACCTGGTGGAGAACATCCTGCCGACGCGGCCGCGCGCAACGCTGGTCCTGCGCAAGGACTCCGACCATTCGATCAACCGTCTGCGCCTGCGCAAGCTGTAGGCGGCTTCGCCGCCGGTGCGTCCTTTGGGCTGCGGGGACAGCCCAAAGGACGCACCGGCGGTTAGGCGCCGAAGCGGCGGTGCCGCGCCGCGAAGTCGCGCAGCGCGCGCAGGAAGTCGACGCGCCGGAACTCCGGCCAGTAGGCCTCGGTGAACCAGATCTCGGAGTACGCGCTCTGCCACAGCAGGAAGCCCGAGAGCCGTTGCTCGCCGGAGGTCCGGATGACCAGGTCGGGGTCGGGCTGCCCCGAGGTGTAGAGATGATCGCTGATGGCCTCGACCGTGACGGCCTCGACCAGGCCCTCGCCGTCGAGCCCCTCACGCTGCTTGGCCCGCAGCAGGGCCTGCACGGCGTCGGCGATCTCCTGCCGGCCGCCGTAGCCGACCGCGACGTTGACGTGGGTGCCGGTCCGGCCCTGCGTGCGCTCGGCGGCCTCGCTCAGGCGCCGGCTCAGTTCGTCCGGCAGCAGGTCGAGCGTGCCGACGATCTTCACGCTCCAGTTCTGTTCCGGGCCGGAGATCTCCTCGACGACGTCGGTGATGATCTCGAGCAGCGCCTCGAGCTCCTCGGGTTCACGCTGCAGATTTTCCGTGGAGAGCAGGTAGATGGTGGCCCGCTCGATGCCGGCGGCATCGCACCAGCTCAGCAGTTCGGCGATCTTGAGTGCGCCCATCCGGTGCCCGTGACTGACGTCGGTGAACCCGTTCTCGCGGGCCCAGCGACGGTTGCCGTCGCACATCACGGCGACGTGCCGGGGGTGCTGGGCGCCGTCCAGCTTGCTCAGCAGCCGTCGTTCGTAGAGCTGGTACAGCAGGCCGCGCGCGTTCACCCCGAGATCACCACGCGGGTCACATTACGCTCACGATGTCCTCCGGGCGCGACGGCGGTCGGGTGCGTCCCTCGAACGCGGCTCCCCGCCCCCGCCCCGACACGCCGAGAAAGTTACGGAAGCGTAGGTTACTCTTCGGTACCGAAGGGAGGCCCGGCCATGACGGTATTCGGGATCGACGAACTGCCCGTGAAGCCGCGGATGCGCGGCTGGATCCATCTGTGGGCGTTCGGCGTGGCCGTGGTGGCCGGCGCCGTGCTGGTGGTCCTGTCGCAGACCGTGGCCGATCCGCCCGCGGGCTGGTCGACGGTGATCTACAGCCTCACCGTGTGCGGGGTGTTCGGCGTGAGCGCCCTCTACCACCGGGTCCACTGGCACGACCCGCGGGCGCGCACGTGGATGAAACGCGCGGACCATTCGATGATCTTCCTGTTCATCGCCGGCAGCTACACCCCCTTCGCGACGCTGGCGCTGCCCCCGGACACCGGCCGCACGCTGCTGACGGTGGTGTGGACCGGGGCCCTCGCCGGCGTGGCCCTGAAGATGCTCTGGCCCACCGCGCCCCGCTGGGTGGGTGTCCCGCTGTACCTGTTGCTCGGCTGGGCGATCGTCCCCGTCGCCGGCCAGCTGATCGACGAGGCGGGCATCGCCGCGATGGTGCTGCTGCTGGTCGGGGGGATCCTCTACAGCATCGGCGCGATCCTCTACGCCACCAAGTGGCCCGACCCCTGGCCGCACGTCTTCGGCTACCACGAGTTCTTCCACGCGGCGACCGTGCTCGCCGCCCTCTGTCACGCCGTCGCCGTGTGGCTGGTGGTGTTCGGGTAAACCCGATCGGACGAAGATCACATCGGTGGCAGCCGCGTCGCGGATCCGTAGACTCGGCCGGGATGACTGTTCAGCGACTGGCATTCGAACTGACCGACACCAACCGGGAGTGGCTCGTCGAGCGGCCGCTGGCGATCGCGGGATACGTCCTGGCGGCGCTGATCCTGAGGTTTGTGCTGCACCGGTTCATCGACCGGATGACGAAGCCGCGACACCAGAGCAGCAAGCCCGGCCTGCTCCGCCCCTTCCAGGAGCGCGCCCCGAAGGGTCTGCCGGGGGTGCTGGTCAACGAGCGGCGCACGCAGCGCGCCGAGACGATCGGCTCGGTGCTCGAGTCCGGCGTCTCCGTCGTGCTGCTCGTCTGGTGCGTCCTGCAGATACTCGGCACCCTCGGACTCAACGTCGCACCGTTCATCGCCTCCGCCGGCATCGTCGGCGTCGCGCTCGGTTTCGGTGCGCAGAACCTGGTGCGTGACTTCATCTCCGGGATGTTCATGCTGCTCGAGGACCAGTACGGCGTCGGCGACGTCGTCGACCTGGGCGACGCGGTCGGCACCGTGGAATCGGTCGGCCTGCGGGTCACCACCGTCCGCGACATCAGCGGCACCCTCTGGTACTGCCGCAACGGCGAGATCCTGCGCGTGGGGAACATGAGCCAGGGTTACGCCGTCGCCGTCGTCGACGCCCCCATCGCGCACGCCGCCAACGTGCACCGGGCGTGCGAGGTGGCGCTGCGCGCCGCGCTCGAGACCGTCGAACGCGACGACCTGGCCCGCGACATCCTCGAGCCGCCCGAGATGCTCGGCGTCAACTCCGTCACCCCCGAATCGGTGACGCTGCGGATCACCGTGCGCACCCGTGCCGGCAAGCAGTGGGCCGTGCAGCGCGCGATCGCCCGCGCCGTGCTCGAGGCGTTCGACGACAACAGCATCGATGCCCCGCTGCCGGCACTGCTGACCTCGTCCCGCGCCGGCTGAGACCCGGATCGCTCAGGCCGAGAGCGCCGCGCGCAGTTCGGCCGCCGTCGTGACGGGCCGGTCGCACACGTATCCGCGGCACACGTACGCCGCCGGACGTCCGTCGACCAGCGGTCGGTCGGCCAGCAACGGTGACGAGTCCGGATCCCCGCCGACCACGACGGCGCCGCCGGGAGCTGCCTGCCGCGCGACGGCGAGCAGTTCGCCGCCGCCGACCGCCGCCACCTGGACGGGTCCGCGCACCGCCGCCTCGGCGACGGCCAGCCAGTGCCCGGCCGAACGCGGCGCCCGTTCGAGCAGCACCACCGCGGACCGCAGCGACGCGTCCGCCGCATCCGTGTACCGCGGGTCCTCGGGCACGACCGCGGCGAGGGTGAGCAGGGCTTCGCAGATCAGCGCCGCCCCCGACGGGGTGGCGCTGTCGATCGGATCCCGCGGCCGCGCCACCAGGGTTTCGGCATCGTCGGCGGTGTCGAACCAACTACCGGGCCGTGCCGGATCCTGGAAATGGGTCAGCGCCACGTCGGCGAGCTCCCGGGCCGGGCTCAGCCACGCGGCGTCACCCGTCGCCTGGTACACCGCGAGCAGGGCGGTGACGAGGGCGCCGTAGTCCTCGAGCACACCCGCCGGGGCACCGACCGTGCCGCCGAGGGAGGCCCGTCGCAGCCGTCCGTCCACCACGTGCAGGTCGAGCAGTGCCCGCGCGCAGTCGACGGCCGCCTCGACCCAGTCGGCCCGACCGGACGCGGCGCCGGCCTCGGCCAGCGCGGTGATCGCGAAACCGTTCCACGCCGTGACGACCTTGTCGTCGCGGCCGGGTTGCGGACGCTGCAGCCGGGCGGCGAACAGCTCGGCCCGCACCCGCTCGTAGCGTTCGGCATCGTCCGGCTCGGCGAGCAGCTGCAGCACCGACGAGCCGTGTTCGAAGGTGCCGGCGCCGGTCACGGTGAACAGCTCGGCCGCCCACTGCGCGTCGTCGTCACCGAGGACCTCGGCCAGCTGCGCGGGTGTCCACACGTAGGTCAGGCCCTCGACCCCGTCGGTGTCGGCGTCGAGCGCCGAGGCGAAGCATCGTCCGGCGGTGCGCAGGTCCCGCAGCAGGAACTCGACGGTCTCCTCGGTGACCCGTCGCACCCAGGGCGCCGACGTCCGTCGCGCGAGGTGCGCGTACATCCGCAGCAGCAGCGCGTTGTCGTAGAGCATCTTCTCGAAGTGCGGAACCACCCACCCGGCGTCGACGCTGTAGCGGGCGAAACCGCCGGCCAGCTGGTCGTAGATGCCGCCGCGCGCCATCGCCTCGGCCGTCCGTTCGACGAGGGAGAGCACGGCCGGGTTCCCGCTGCGCTCGTATCCGCGCAGCAGGCCCTCGAGCAGCGCGGACGGCGGAAACTTCGGGGCGCCCCCGAACCCGCCGTGCACCGCGTCCTCGTCGGCGGCGACGGCGCCGTCGGCGGCGTCGAGCAGGGCGGCGTCCACCGGCCGCTCGCCGGGCGCGAGCCCGCCGCTGCCGCGGCGCAGTTCCGAGACGATCGCCACGGCGGAGCGGTGCACGTCCGCGCGACGGTTGCGCCAGGTGTCGGAGATCGCCTCGAGCAGTTGGGTGAACGACGGCATGCCGCCGCGCGGCATCTTCGGGTAGTAGGTGCCGCAGTAGAA
Source organism: Rhodococcus sp. P14 (assembly GCF_000256505.1). NCBI lineage: Bacteria > Bacillati > Actinomycetota > Actinomycetes > Mycobacteriales > Nocardiaceae > Rhodococcus > Rhodococcus sp. P14. The sequence goes on from NZ_AJFC01000076.1 coordinate 14,218, forward strand.
CGGAGCGCCGTCCGGGGTGAGGAAGCACGTCATCGGCCAGCCGCCCTGCCCGGTCATCGCGACGGTGGCGTTCATGTAGATCGCGTCGATGTCCGGGCGTTCCTCCCGGTCGACCTTGATGCACACGAAGTGCTCGTTCATCGACGCGGCGGTGGCCTCGTCCTCGAACGACTCGTGCGCCATCACGTGGCACCAGTGGCACGCCGCGTACCCCACGGAGAGCAGGACCGGCACGTCCCGCTCGCGGGCCCAGCTCAGCGCCTCCTCGCCCCACTGGTGCCAGTGCACCGGATTGCCGGCGTGCTGCCGCAGGTAGGGGCTGGTCGCCTCGCCGAGGGTGTTCCGGTGGCGGGTGTCGGGCGCCGAGGCCTCCGGGGGTGTCACGACGCGTCCGTCAGTTCGTGGCCATCGGGGGCTGGGGGTGGTCGGGTTTGCGGCTCTCCGCGGCCCCGCGATCGGTCCCCTCGTCCGCGGCCTGGTCCGGCTCGGGGTGCTCGGGCTCGAACGTCTCCGGCAGCTTGCCGAGCCGCTTGTTCATCGAGCGGATCAGCAGGGCGGTGGCCACGAGCAGGATCACGATGAGCGCGAGACCGAGCGGCGACGCCTTGCCGAATTCGGGGCCGGTGGGGTCCTGGGCCAGGACCTCGGCCGCCAGCATGCCTACCGTCATCTCACCTGTCCGTCCTCGATGCCCGCGAACAGATCCGTTTCGGGGATCGCCGTGTGCACGCGGGTCTTGGCCAATTCGAATTCTTCCGTCGGCCACACCTTCTGCTGGATGTCCAGCGGCACGGCGAAGAAGGAGCCGTTGGGATCGATCTGCGTCGCGTGGGCGCGGAGCGCGTCGTCCCGCTTCGGGAAGTAGTCGCTGCAGGTGATCTGCGTGGTCACCCGCGCCATGATGTCGCCCTGCTCGGTGCGCCACCGCTTGAGCCATTCCTCCATCGGGAACGGCTCCCCCCCCCCCCCCCCCC
>NZ_AJFC01000077.1:0-8510 GCF_000256505.1 Rhodococcus sp. P14
AGCTCCAGGCGCTTGCGGATGAACCCGTGCGAGTAGTACAGCTTCTGCACCTTCCACGCCGGTCCGGCCTCGGGGAAGCGGTCCGGGTCACCGGCCGCCTCGTACGCCGCGACGGACACCTCGTGGCACCGGATGTGGTCGGGGTGCGGGTAGCCGCCGTTCTCGTCGTACGTGGTCATCACGTGCGGCCGGAACTCCCGGATCACCTCGACGAGCTTGCGGGTCGGTTCCTCGAGCGGCACCAGCGCGAAGCACCCCTCGGGCAGCGGCGGCTTCGGGTCGCCCTCCGGCAGCCCCGAGTCGACGAACCCGAGCCACCGCTGCTGCACCCCCAGGATGCGGGCGGCCGCGGCCATCTCCTCGCGCCGGACCTCGGGCATGCGGTCCCGGATCCCGGGGATGTCCATCGCGGGGTTGAGAATGTCGCCGCGTTCACCCCCGGTCAGGGTGACCACCAGCACCTCGTGCCCTTCCGCGGCATAGCGGGCCGTCGTGGCGGCACCCTTGCTCGACTCGTCATCGGGATGGGCATGCACGGCCATGAGCCGTAGTCCGCTCACGTCTTTCCTCCACCTCGCCGTCGGCTGCATCGTCGCTACCCGGACCACCGGCACTGCGGGCCGGTGTCCTGGGTTCCTCCCCTATAGTTCCACCTGACACGTCCCTCGTCAGCCACGCCCCCGCTGCGCCCGCGGGTGCACGAAAGTAAGTGTGATGACCGACACCACCCCGACCGACCGCTACCCGACCGACCGCTACCCGGCGACGGGCGGATCCCGCCGCACCTGGCTGTGGGCACTGGTCGCCGTCGGGCTCGTCGCCGGGGTGCTCGCGGCGTTCCTGCTCTACCAGAAGTTCGGCACCCCGGACATCGAGAGCGAGGTCGTCACCTACACCGTCGTCGACGACTCGACCGTGCAGGTGCAGTTCACCGTGACGCGGAAGGACCCGTCGCAGGAGGCGGTGTGCATCATCCGCTCGCGGTCGAAGGACGGATCCGAGACGGGCCGGCGCGAGGTGCTGATCCCGTCGTCCGAGTCCGGCACCCTGCTGATGGACGCGCCGGTGGTCACGTCGCAGCGGCCGGGCATGGCGGACATGTACGGCTGCAGCTTCGACGTGCCCGAATACCTGCGCGCGCACTGACCGCACGCTGCGGATTCCGTGGTCGCGACCACGTTGGTGCTAGAATTACCTGATACACGGTTCCACCCTTTGGGGCCGTGTATTGCTGCATAGGAAGCAGTGCGGTCCTGTTCGCCACTGGCTTGGGGGGAACGTTCGAGGGATCCGCGTTGCCGTCGTCGCTGCGAGTTGCGGCGACCAGTCGACGGAGCCGGGAGCTCCAACCCGAAGGAAGTGATCGAGGATGACCGAGACCCAGGTGACCTGGCTGACACAGGAGTCGTACGACCGACTCAAGGCAGAACTCGACCAGCTCATCGCGAATCGTCCCGTCATCGCGGCCGAGATCAACGAGCGCCGCGAGGAGGGCGACCTCAAGGAGAACGGTGGATACCACGCCGCTCGCGAGGAGCAGGGTCAGCAAGAGGCCCGGATTCGTCAGCTGCAGGAACTGCTGAACAACGCGAAGGTCGGTGTCGCGCCCACGCAGTCCGGCGTCGCGCTGCCCGGCTCGGTCGTCACGGTCTACTACGACGGCGACGAAAGCGACAAGGAGACGTTCCTCATCGCCACCCGCGAGGAGGGCGCCCGGGGCAACGAGATCGAGATCTACTCCCCCAGCTCCCCGCTGGGCGGTGCCCTGATCGACGCGAAGGTCGGCGAGACCCGCGAGTACACGCTCCCCAACGGCAGCACCATGAAGGTGACGCTCGTCAGCGCGGAGCCGTACCACAGCTGACCGACGGCGAGCCGTCGTGCGGCTCGACCGACATGCGAGAAGGGTCCGACCGGCGCCTCCGGTCGGACCCTTCTCGCGTACGGCACCTCAGATCAGGCGACGGGCCTTCATGCCGGGGAAGACCGCGCCGACGCGCACCACGTCTCCGAACGTCGGGGCATGCACCATCTGGCCGCCGCCGATGTAGATGCCCACGTGCCCGGGTCCGTCGGACTGCCAGTTTCCGAACACCAGATCTCCCGGCCGGGCCAGTTCGATCGGAATCTCGGTGCCGACCCGCCACTGCGTCTGCGACGTACGCGGCAACGTCACCCCCGTCGCCGCGTACACCGCGTACGACGTCAGGCCCGAACAGTCGAACCCGCCGCCGGACGGACCGTTGATGTTGCCGCCGCCCCACACATACGGCAGCCCCAGATACCGGAACGCCAGATCCACCACCCGGTTGCCGGTCTCGGTCATCCCCGGCAACCCGAGCCCGAAGAACGGCGAGAGCAGCCGCGCGAACACCATCTCGGTCGCCCGGATCTTCGCCACGTACGGCTTGGTCTGGTTCTCGTAGTCCGGTAGGCCGGACGGCATGCCCCCGGATCGGCGCACGGCCCCGAGACCGGCGTTGTACGCCGCGAGCGTGAGGTCGAGAGTGTCGCCGCGCACCACCCCCTGTGCCTTCCACTGCTCGATCTGCCGGTAGTTGTCGCACAGCAGATTCCCGGACGCCATCACCGGGTCGGCGATGCCGAGCACGTCGGCCCGCCCGTCCCCGTCGGCGTCCTTGCCGTAGGCATCCCACGTACCGGGCATGAACTGCCCCGGCCCCTTCGCACCCACCGGCGAGACGGGGGCGCTCGGTCCGTACCGGAAACCGTTCTCCGCCGAATACAACGCCGCCAGCACCGGCGCCCCGACCCCCTCGCACAACTTCCCGGCCTTGCGCAGCCACGGCGCGAACACCGCGATCGCCCCGATCGGCGCCAGGTTCGTGCCGGGCAGGATCGCCGGGATCGACGGCAACGTCACCGCCGCGCCGCCGGTCCCCACCCCGCCCGGTGCCGACCCCCACGCACCGCTGCCCGTCGCAGCGCCGGGGGCGGGGGCGCCGAACACGGACGGCCGCCCCGCCGGCGCGGCCGGGGCCAGCACCGACGGCGCCTGCGGGGGCGCGGCCTGTACCGGATTCTCGGCCGGTGGTTCGAGCACCGCGACCGCCTCCGGCGGCAGATGCGGCATCAGCGCGTCCTTCGCGGCCGACGTCGCATCCGCCACGGCCTGCTCGGCGGCCGGGCGCATCGGCTCGGGCAGCGCCGCGACGAGGTCGGTGACCTGCTGATCGGTGGCCGCGGCCGACGATTCGGCGGACGCCTGGAACGACTCGATCACCTGCGTGACCTGTTCCTCCAGATGCTCCGGGATGTCCACTCCCTGTACCAGGGCGCTCGCCGCCGTGGCTACCGCCACAATCACCGCCGACGGGTCAACTGACATTCGCGAACTCCCCATCCCTCTGACGAACGACTTCACCGTACTGTGTGATCTCGATCACCGATGCGGTTCGTTACATCCATATCATATATATGCGAGAACGCGTTCTAGTTCCGGACTTGTGACGCGCCACACACACGGGACTTGAAGTTACAGCAACATGGTCGTCGCCGCTCGCACACCCGGCCGGCCGACGCCCCGTCAGGCCGTGAGCGCCTGCTCGACGTCCGCGAGGAGGTCGGCGGCATCCTCGATACCCACCGACAGGCGCACCAGATCGTCCGGAACCTCGAGCAGCGACCCGGCCGTCGAGGCGTGCGTCATCGCGCCCGGGTGCTCGATCAGCGACTCCACACCCCCGAGGGACTCCGCGAGCGTGAAGATCTCGGTGCGTGCGCAGAAGTCGAGGGCGGCCTGCTTGCCCCCGGCCAGACGCAGCGAGATCATGCCGCCGAACCGGCGCATCTGCTTCGAGGCGACGGCGTGATCCGGATGCGACTCGTGGCCGGGGTAGATCACCCGGGTGACGGCGGGATGCCCGTCGAGCAACTCGACGATCTTCTCGGCGTTGTCGCTGTGCCGTTCCATGCGCAGGGCCAGCGTCTTGATACCGCGCATCGTCAGGTACGCGTCGAACGGGCCCGGGACGGCGCCCGCGCCGTTCTGCAGGAACGCGAACTTCGCGTCCAGCTCCTCGTCGTTCGTCACCAGCGCACCACCGACGACGTCGGAGTGGCCGCCGAGGTACTTGGTGGTCGAGTGCAGCGCGACGTCGGCACCCAGGGTCAGCGGCTGCTGCAGGTACGGCGACGCGAACGTGTTGTCGACGACGATCTTCGCCCCACCGGTGTGCGCGACGTCGGCGAGTGCCGCGATGTCGCCGATGTTGAGCAGGGGGTTCGTCGGGGTCTCGACCCACACCAGTTTGGTGGTGGGCCGCATCGCCTCTCGCACGGCGTCGACGTCGGAGATCGGCGCCGGCGTGTACTCGATGCCCCACTGCGTGAACACCTTGTCGATCAGCCGGAAGGTGCCGCCGTAGGCGTCGTTGGGGATGACGAGATGATCGCCGGGGCGCAGCACCGAACGCAGCAGGCAGTCGGTGGCGGCCATGCCGGAACTGAAGGCCCGGCCGAACGTTCCCGCCTCGATGGCCGCGAGATTCGCCTCGAGCGGCTTGCGGGTGGGGTTGCCGGTGCGGGCGTACTCGAATCCGCCGCGCATCCCGCCGACGCCGTCCTGCGCGAACGTCGAACTCGCATAGATGGGAACGTTGACGGCACCGGTGGCCGGGTCGGGATCGTATCCGGCGTGGACCGCTCGGGTGGAGAATCCGTGGCTGCGCTGCTCACTCATGCCGCTCAGCGTAGTCGGGGGGCGGAAGAACCACGGGCCGGGGAACATTCCCCGGCCCGTGGGTCACCGCGGGAAAGGCGTCAGGAGCCGGCGCTGATGAACCCGAGCAGGTCGTGGCGGGTGATCACCCCGACGGGCTTGCCGTCGTCGATGACCAGCAGCGCGTCGGTGTCGCCGAACGCCTTCGTGGCGGCGGCGATCGACTCGCCGACGCCGATCAGCGGCAGGGTCGGGCTCATGTGCTTCGCGACGGGGTCGGCCAGCCGGGCGCGGCCCTCGAAGACCGCGCTGAGCAGTTCCCGCTCGCTGACGCTGCCCGCGACCTCACCGGCGGTGACGGGCGGCTCGGCGCCCACGACCGGCATCTGCGAGACCCCGTATTCGCGGAGGATCTCGATGGCGTCGCGGACCGTCTCGGACGGATGCGTGTGCACCAGCGCGGGCAGCTCGCCGGACTTGCTGCGCAGGACGTCGCCGACGGTCGAATCGTCGGGCTTGCCGTCGAGCGGGGCCCGCAGGAAACCGTACGAGGCCATCCAGTTGTCGTTGAAGATCTTCGACATGTAACCGCGCCCACCGTCGGGCAGCAGCACCACGACGAGGGCGTCCGGACCCTCGCGCTCGGCGACCCGCAGGGCGGCGACGACGGCCATGCCGCACGACCCGCCGACGAGCAGGCCCTCCTCGCGGGCGAGCCGGCGGGTCATGTCGAACGAGTCGGCGTCGGAGACGGCGATGATCTCGTCGGGAATCGACGGATCGTAGGCGCTCGGCCAGAAGTCCTCGCCGACGCCCTCCACGAGATACGGGCGACCGGTGCCGCCGGAGTACACGGAGCCCTCCGGGTCGGCGCCGATCACCTTGACCGTGCCGCCCGACACCTCCTTGAGGTAGCGGCCGGTGCCGGTGATGGTGCCGCCGGTGCCGACGCCGGCGACGAAGTGGGTCACCTTGCCGTCGGTGTCGCGCCAGATCTCGGGACCGGTGGTCTCGTAGTGGCTCTCCGGACCGGCCGGGTTGGAGTACTGGTCCGGCTTCCATCCACCCGGCAATTCACGGGCGAGACGATCGGAGACGGTGTAGTAGCTGTCGGGGTGCTCCGGGGGCACCGCGGTCGGGCACACCACGACCTCGGCCCCGTACGCGCGCAGCACGTTGCGCTTGTCCTCGCTGACCTTGTCGGGGCACACGAACACGCACTTGTAACCGCGCTGCTGGGCGACGAGCGCGAGACCGATCCCCGTGTTGCCGGAGGTCGGTTCGACGATGGTGCCGCCCGGCTTCAGTGCACCGGACTTCTCGGCGGCGTCGACCATCTTGACCGCGATGCGGTCCTTCGAGCTGCCGCCCGGGTTGAGGTATTCGATCTTCGCCGCGACCACGCCCGAACCCGGTGTCGTCACCGAGTTGAGCTTGACCAGCGGGGTGTTTCCGATGAGGTCGACGACGGAATCCGCGATGCGCATTCCTCCATGCTCTCAGATGCCGGCGCACGACGGCGTTCCGGCTGCTCGAGCGGCGGATTCGACGCACACTGGACACGGCAACGTCAGGGCCGTCCGCTCGGAAAGGTGATCTCCCGTGCCCCGAACCTCGTGGCGCGCCGCGGCGCTGGCCGGCGCGACGGCCGTCGCCGCCGGCTCCGGCGCCGGCGGCGCCTCCTGGCTCACGTACACGTACCTGATGCGCCAGGCGACGGCGGCGAGAGGTGTCATCGGCCGTACCTGGGCGAGGCCGCCCGAGGCGGACGGGGTGTACCCGCCCGGAGCGCAGTCCCCGGTGCCGTGGCGCCGCGGCGTGCCGTTCGACCTGCACCTGATGATCTTCGGGGATTCGACGGCCGCCGGCCTGGGCTGCGTCAGCGCCGCGGAGGTGCCGGGAGTGCTGCTGGCCCGGGCGCTGGCCGACGAGTCGGGCCGCAGCGTCCGGCTCGACACGAAGGCCATCGCCGGCGCCACGTCGCGGGGACTGGCCGGGCAGGTCGACGCGATGTTCGTGGCGGGTCCGCCGCCCGACGCGGCCGTGATCCTGGTCGGGGCCAACGACGTGACCGCGAAACTGTCGCTGCACCGTTCGGCACAGCGACTGGGCTCGGCGGTGCGGCGTCTGCGCACGAGCGGCGCCGCCGTCGTCGTCGGTACGTGTCCCGACCTGGGGGTGGTCGGCGCGATTCCTCAGCCGCTGCGCACCGTGGTACGGACGTGGGGGCGGCAACTGGCCCGCGCGCAGGCCGCGGCGACACGCGCGGCCGGCGGGTATCCGGTGCCGCTGGCCGACCTGCTGACACCCGAGTTCCTGTCCGCGCCCGACCGCCTGTTCTCCGCGGACGGGTTTCATCCCTCGGCCGCGGGATACGAACTCGCGGCCGGACACCTGCTGCCGGTGCTGGCCGCCGCGCTCGGACTCTGGGCCGGTGGCCCGGTGCCGGCTCCGCCGCAGACGTCGGCGGCGGCCCGGCTGTGGCTGCCCCGGACACGCCGCGGGCCCCGGGAACGGGTGTTCCCGGGGCCCGCGGTCGGCACGGTGGCCGGAGAGCTGGGCTAGTCGTTCTGGAAGTACGACAGCAGGCGCAGGATCTCGACGTACAGCCAGACCAGGGTGACGGTCAGACCGAAGGCGACGCCCCACGCGGCCTTCTCCGGCGCCTGGGCGCGGATGAGCTGATCGGCGGCGTCGAAGTCCAGCAGGAAGCTGAACGCGGCGATGCCGATGCAGACGAGACTGAAGACGATCGCCAGGGCGCCGCCGTCGCGCAGGCCGAGGCCACCGTCGACGAAGAAGCTCGCGACGAGGTTGCCCAGCGCCAGGACGAGGACACCGATCAGGGCGCCGACGATCATGCGGGTCAGGCGCGGGGTCACGCGGATCGCGCCGGTGCGGTAGACGACGAGCATGCCGAAGAACACGCCGAACGTGCCGAGCACCGCCTGGACGATCAGGGTTCCGCCGCCGGCGCCACCGAAGGTGATGTCGGTGAACATGAACGACAGCGCACCGAGGAAGAAGCCCTCGGCGACGGCATAGGCCAGGACGATGGCCGGGTTGTCCATCTTGCGGCCGAAGGTGGCCACGAGGACCAGGACCAGGCCGATGAGACCGCCGCCGATGACGAACGGCGCGGCGAGGTTCGCGTTGCCGTTGACGAGGACGTAGGAGATCAGCGCCGAGATCGCCAGCACCCCGAGCGTGATGCCGGTCTTGGTGACGACGTCGTCGATCGTCATCGACCGCTCGGTGGCGGGCCGGGCCCACGGGTCCGTCGGCGCGTACTGCGGCTGACCGAATTGCTGGGTGACCTGCGCGGCGCCCGCCGTCGCAGAGCCGAACGTGGCGTATCCGCCGCCCTCTTGCTTGGGCAGGTTGCGGAACACCGGGTTACTGGTGGTGCGCACCGTGCACATCCCTTCTGGTGGTCGGTTCTGTCCGTTCAACGATCCGCGGACGCCGGGAGTTCCCGGACCCGAGCCGAGCACGGACAAACCGGACTCTACCGGGTGCGCACGGACCTGGTCACGGTGAACTTACGGTTGCGTCCGGCAACTTCCGTGCGGCCGATCGTCCGCTGCAGGATCCCACGATAGTTCAGGTGGGTGTTGTAGACGGTCCACAGTTCCCCGCCCGGACGCAGCAGCCGGGCCGCCGCGTCGAACATCTTCACGGCGGCACCGGTGTGCACGGCGGCGCCGACGTGGAACGGCGGATTGCACAGCACCACGTCCACGGAGGCGTCCGGCAGCGTCCCGGCGACGTCGTCGCGCAGTACGTCGACCCGGTCGGCGACGTGGTTCGCGGCGGCGGGGGCGGGGGG
>NZ_AJFC01000078.1:0-2615 GCF_000256505.1 Rhodococcus sp. P14
TGGCGGTCACCCGCAGGCCGGGAAGCTGCCGGGCCGCGGCGACGGCCAGGATGCCGGTGCCGCAGCCGAGGTCGACGGCGGTCCTCGCGTCGCGCGGCAACCGGGGCACGAAGCCCAGCAGGAACCGGGTGCCGATGTCCAGGCGGGGGCCGGCGAACGCCGCCCCGTGCGCGACGACGGTCAGCCCGGCCTCGGGCACCGTGCCGGTCACCGGGTAGGTCGGCTCGGTCGCGATCGGGCCGCGGGCGGTGAGCACCCGCGACTTCTGCCGGCCGCGGGAGGCGCGTACCTCCGTGAAGCACCGGGCCAGTACCTCGTTCATCGCGGGCGTGATGTGCTTGTCGCGGCCCCCGGCGAACACCGTCACACCGGGATCGGCATACCGGGCGGCGGCCTCGGCGATCTCGGTGAGCGCGGCGAGCGACCTCGGCAACTGCAGCAGCACCACCCGGGCACCGGCGAGCAGGTCGCTGCCGAGGTCGTGCGTGGTGTAGCGATCGGTCAGTCCTTCGCGGGCGGCGTTCGCGGCCAGGGCCCGCTCCCCCACCACCGAGTCCTGGTGAACCCGGATCCCCGAAGCGGAGTGCCGCACAGCGACGCCGAGCGTGAGCGCCCCGTAGTGGTCGTCGATCACTGCGACGGTCCCGGCCGGCGCCGCCGCGAGCGCGGCACCGGCCTCGTCGAGAATCAACCGGTCGGCGGCGTCGACGGCGACCAGGTTGGGCGCCTCCACGTCGGGGAGGCGCCGCAACCGGGCGAACAGCTCGTCGCCGGTCAGCACTGCCCCTTGCCGGCGTTCTCGATGGCACGCAGGGTGTCGGCCTGCTGCTCCTCGCTCAGCTCCGCCCACGCCGGCAGCGACTTCTGCGCGTCGGCGACGGAGGCAGCAGCCTGGGTGCGGTCCTGTCCCCAGGATTCGAGCTGGTCGAAGTACGGCACGAGGGCGCCGCAGATCTCGTCGTAGCTCTGGCCCAGCTCGATGCCCGTGCTTCCGGTGACCTGGCTCGTGCTCGGCGCGGCGGTGGTGGACTCGGTGGTCCCCTCGGCTGCGGAGCCGGAGTCACCGGACGAGCCGCAGGCCGCCGCGAGCAGCACCGCACCCGTACCGAACAGCGCCGCGAGAGTCTTCTTCATCGTTTCCCAATTCCGATCGCAGTGTCGTTTCCCGGAAGATCCGGCCGTCGTTGCCGGGAGCCCCGGCCGGACAACGGTAATGGAGAACCGGCGATCCATCCGTGTCGTGCCCGCCACACCCGGGACTATCCTGGAGGAATCCACATGAGGTGAGTGCCCCGATGGCAGAGAACGATCCCCTCGCCACCCAGCGAGCCACGGTCTCCCACGTCGCCGCGGCGGAGGACGAGACCGTCGAGGATCTGCGCCTCGCGGGGTTCGCCGACGCAACCGAGATCGGCCGTGGTGGCTTCGGGGTGGTGTACCGGTGCCGGGAGACGGCGCTCGAGCGCACCGTCGCGGTGAAGGTGCTCACCGCCCCGCTCGACGCCGACAACCTCGACCGATTCCTCCGCGAGCAGCGCGCGATGGGCAGGCTCTCCGGGCATCCGCACATCGTCACCGTCCTGCAGGTCGGCACCACCGGCAGTGGCCGGCCCTACCTGGTCATGCACTACCACCCCCACGACTCGCTCGAGGCGCGCATCCGCCGCTACGGGCCGCTGCCGTGGCCGGACGTGCTGCGCATCGGCGTCAAGCTCGCCGGGGCGCTCGAGACGGCGCACCGGGCCGACGTGCTGCACCGCGACGTCAAGCCCGCGAACATCCTGCTCACCCAGTACGGCGAACCGCAGCTCACCGACTTCGGCATCGCCCGCATCGCGGACGGCTTCCGCACCTCGTCCGGGGCGATCACGGGCTCCCCCGCCTTCACCGCGCCGGAGATCCTGGCCGGGTCGCCGCCGACCCCGGCCGCCGACGTTTACGGTCTGGCCGCCACCCTGTTCTGCGCGCTGACCGGGCATGCAGCGTTCGAGCGGCGCCGCGGGGAGCAGGTGGTCACGCAGTTCCTGCGGATCACCACCGAACCGGTCCCGGATCTGCGGGGCACCGGCGTCCCCGAGGAGGTGTGCTCCGCCCTGGAACGCGGCATGGCCACCGATCCGGAGGCCCGTCCGCAGTCCGCCGCGGAGTTCGGCGAGTTGCTGCAGCGGGCACAGGACCGCGGCGGCTGCGACGTGGACGAGATGGCACTGCCCGTGGACCCGGACGGACTCGGACCGCTGCCCGTCCCGGGAACCACGCACACCACCGGACCCCACCTCACGCCCACCGCGATCACCACGCCGCCGGTGCCGGTGACCCGGTTCCGGCCGCACGCCGCCAGCCGACCGCTGGTCCAGCGCATCCACCTCATCGACCGGCTGCGCCGCGCCCGGCGTCGCCGGCTCGTCGCGATCCACGCCCCGACCGGGTTCGGGAAGTCGACGCTGGCCGCTCAGTGGCGGGAGGTCCTCACCGCCGAGGGCGTCGCGGTGGCCTGGCTCGCGGTCGACCGGGACGACAACGACGTGGTGTGGTTCCTCACTCATCTGATCGAGGCGTTCCGGCAGGTGCGTCCGCAGTTCGCCCGCCAGCTGCGGCAGGGGGCCGGGGGCCCC
>NZ_AJFC01000079.1:0-47394 GCF_000256505.1 Rhodococcus sp. P14
CGAGGCCCACGGCGACGACGCCGAACGGTACGTCCTGTCCACCCTCATCGACGAGATCCATCGCGAGCAGACCCCGATGGCCTTGGTGATCGAGGACTGGCACCTCGTCACCGCACCGGGCACCGTCGCGGCACTGGACTTCCTCCTCGACCGAGGATGTCATCACCTGCAGATCGTAGTGACCAGCCGGAGCCGGGCCGGGCTGCCGCTCAGCCGGATGCGGGTGCTCGACGAACTCGTCGAGATCGACTCGGACGCTCTGCGGTTCGACGCCGAGGAAGCCGAGGGCTTCCTGCGCGACGTGAGCGGCCTCGACCTCGGTCCCGAAGACATCCGGGGCCTGACCGATGTCACCGACGGCTGGGTCGCCGCGCTGCAACTGGTGTCCTTGTCCCTGCGCGACAGCGAGGATCCGACCGATCTGATCGAGAACCTCTCGGGCCGCCACCACGCCATCGGCGAGTTCCTCGCGGACAACGTGCTCGACACCCTCGAGGCGGAGGTGTACGAGTTCCTGCTCGCGACGTCCGTCACCGAGGAGATCACCGGCAGCCTCGCCACCGCGCTCACCGGCGACCCGCACGGACAGGCGATGCTCGAGCAGATCGAGGCCCGGGATCTGTTCCTGCGCCGGGTCGACGACGAGGGCAGCTGGTTCCGCTACCACCGGCTGTTCGGGGATTTCCTGCGCCGCCGGCTCGAGCGTGATCATCCCGAACGCGTGGAGCCGCTCCATCGTGCCGCCGCGCAGTGGTTCGCACACCAGCACATGCTGCGCGAGGCCGTGGACCACGCCCTCAGCGCCGACGACCAGGAACTCGCCGTCGACATCATCGCCGCCGACGGGATGTTCCTGATCGAGCACTCCCACATGACGACTCTGCTGGCGCTGGTCGCCAAGCTACCGCCCCGCGTGGTGGCCGGACACCCGCGGCTGCAGATGACGGTGGCGTGGGCGAACGCGTTGCTGCAACGGGCCGACCAGACCCGCACCGCACTCGCGGCGGCGCGGGGATGTTTCAGCTGCTGCAACGCGGCGGCGGAGGACATCGCCGTCCTGCAGGTCGAGGCCGACGTCGTCGAGGGTGTCGTCGCAGTCTCCACCGACCGCATCGCCGACGTGGCGGACAGGGTCGCGCCGTGCCTGGACGATCCGGACGCGTTCCGGCCGTGGGTGGTGTCCGTCGCGGCGAATGTGGCGACCTTCGTGGACATCTACCGATTCGACTTCGAGTCCGCCCGGCAGCGGCAGCGGGGGGCCGAGCCGTACCACCGCGCCGCCAACGGCCCCTTCAGCCGCGTGTACGGGCAATGTCTGCTCGGGATCGCGGCCAACGAGCAGCTCGACGTCGCCGTCGCCGAGAGACATTTCCGTGCGGGACTGCGGACCGCGCGCAAGGTGGGCGGCATCCACACCCACGCCGCGCGGCTGGCCGCCGCCATGCTCGGGGAGCTGCTCTACGAACAGGGCCGGATCACCGAGGCCGAGGCTCTGCTCGACGAAAGTCACGAGCTCGGAACCGAGGGCGGCGTACCCGACTTCATGATCGCCCGGTTCGTCACGGCCGCGCGGCTCAAGGCGCTGCGCGGTGACCGCGCCGCCGCGGCGGCACTGCTCGACGAGGGAGCGCGGGCCGCCGACGACTACCGGTTGCCGCGACTGCGTGCCCGGGTGGTCAACGAGCGCGTGCGGCTCGGCCTGCCGGGGCCGCAGCCCGCCCCGCGACGGATGCCGGCGTCCGATGCCCCCGACCCCGACGGCATCACGGAGATCACCGCTCAGGTGGAGGACGCCACCGCCATCCGGCTGCTCTACGGCAGCGGCAGGGCCGAGGACGCCGCCGAGGCATGCGAGTGGGCCCGGCTGTGGCACCGTCGCGTCTCCGGACGCGGTCGGCATCGCGCCGAACTGCAGGCGGTGCGGCTGCTGGTGGCGTGCCTGCACGCCGCCGGACGGATCGAGGAGGCCCAGCACGTGCTGGCCCCCGCCGTGGCGACGTGCGGGCGCCTGGGCATGCTCCGTTACCTCGTCGACGGGGGAGCCCACGTGGTGCCGCTCCTGCCACTGCTGCGCGATCGGCTGCGCACCCTGTTGTGGCCCCCGGACTGGCCGGCGGTGGACGAGGCCTTCCTCGACGAGATGGTGCGGCTGGCGGAGGCCGGCGGCGCGAGCATCGCGCTGTGAACCCGGGCCGCCCCGAACACCCCGGGGTAGGGCAGACTGCGAGCGTGACCGCTGCCGTCCCCGACCACATCCGCACCAGGCTCTGGCGCGACGGACGGCTCGTCGCCGAGAACTACCCGCTGGCGGACGTCTCCGAGTACCTCCAGGACGAGACCGCCCTGGTGTGGGTGGACCTGCACGATCCGACGCACCGCGAACTGACCGACATCGCGGAGGAGCTGGCGTTCGATCCGCACGCCGTCGAGGACGTGGTGGCGCACGGGGAACGCACGAAGGTCACCCGTTACTCCACTCACACCTTCCTCACCGTCTACGCCACGTCGCTGGCGGACGGGAGTGAGCCGGCCGACACGCTCGGGTCCCGGCTCAGGACCACGCGGGTCTCGGTGTTCGTGGTCCCCCGCGGCCTGGTCACGGTGCACCGGGGCACCGGCCTGGACGTCGACGAGGTGGTGCGGCGGTGGGACGACAACGCCGATCTGCTCCGGCACGGCACCGCCGCGCTGCTGCACGGGCTGCTCGACGTCGTCGTCGACGGCCAGTTCGAGACCATTCAGGGGCTCGACGACGCGATCGAGGAACTGGAGGACCGGTTGTTCGACGAGCGCGCGCACATTCGCGCGCTCCAGCGTCACACCTACCGGGTACGCAAGGAACTCGTCCAGTTGCGCCGTGTCGTCCTGCCGATGCGTGAGGTGGTCGCCGCGGTGATGCGGCACCGGGCCGAGCGGGGCAACTCCGTCGAACTCGACGGCTGGTACAGCGACCTGTACGACCACGTCATCCGCGCGACGGAATGGACCGAATCCCTGCGCGACATGATCACCACCGTCTTCGAAACCAACCTGTCGCTGCAGGACGCGCGTCTGAACACCGTGATGAAGAAGCTCACGGGGTGGGCCGCGATCATCGCCGTGCCCACCGCGGTGACGGGCTGGTACGGGCAGAACGTGCCGTACCCCGGCTTCGGGCAGTGGAGCGGGGTGCTGTCGAGCACCGCCGTCATCGCCGCGTCCGCGGGAACCCTCTACATCGTGTTCAAGCAACGCAACTGGTTGTGACGCACGCCCGGGTACGGCACGTGCCCGCTCGGGCTACGTGGTGCCTTCGGAGTCGTCGAAGAACCGCCAGTCGTCGTCGCCCTCGACCCTGACCTCCATCCGCCAGCCCAGCTCGCTGTTGTCGGCCTTGGAGTCCACGAACCAGGCGTGCGCGTCGTCCGCGCTCTCGATGTCCTTGGTCGCCACCACTTCGCCCTTGGGGTCGATCACTCGGTATGTAGCCATGCCGGGTGCTTTCCCCGGCGATCCGGCGCCCAAACCCGCGCCGCGCAGGGTTGGCGCGGCCGGGGGTGGGGTATCCGGTTCCGGAAGAGACCACGGACGAAGGAGGATGAAGTGGCTGATTTCATCGACAAGGCCAAGCACAAGGCGGAGGACGCCACCGGTCAGGCCAAGGAGGGCGCCGGACGCGCGACCGGTGACCGCGACCTCGAGGCCGAGGGCCGCGGCGACCAGGCGTCGAGCGGTCTGAAGCAGGCGGGCGACAAGATTTCCGATGCCGCCGGCAAGGTCAAGGACTCGTTCAAGAAGTAGCCGCGGCACGCACGCGCGTGGCCCCGTCGACCCCGTCGACGGGGCCACCGCTCGTGTCCGGGGCCGTCAGCGTCCCTCTCCGGGCCGGGCCTGCTCCCCGGAGGTCGCGTCGCCGTACTGCTCCTTCGACAGCGGGATCTGTGTTCGACCGGGTTCGGGCGAGAGGTCGTCGCGCGGACCGGCCGCCGGCGCGTATTCGTGCAGTTCCCGGGGGCCCTGGTCGAGCCGGAACGGCGGGTACTCGTCGCGCAGCAGCGCCGCGTAGGCCCACACCCGGAAGCGCCAGCGGTTGATGCCCACGACGAGATCGAACAACCCGCTCGGGTAGCGAGCGGTGAACAGCAGGGCGATCGCCGCGACGAGCACGAGAATGCCGAGCAGGGACCACGAGTAGATCCAGACGGCATCGTCCCAGTTGTCGGAGGTCGCGGTGGCCCCGCCCCCGACGAGCACGCCGAGGACCAGGTAGTGCGGGATGGCGAGCAGCCACCACTTGACCAGCACCAGTCCCCGGGAGAGACGTTCCGGGTAGGGGACGTCGAAGTCGGCGGGATAGTCCGTGCGGTGCAGCGTGAAGGGCGGATACCGGTCGGTGCCCAGGGCCGCGTACGTGTAGAACCCGACGCGCCACCACCACCGCATCACGCCGACGTTGAAGTCGAACAGCGCCCGCGGATAGCGGCCGGTGAACAGGATCGCGAAGCCCGCGACGATCGTCGTGACGAAATGTGCGATCGCGAGGAAGAAGAGCACGATGTAGTGCGGGATCGCCAAGAGCCACTTCACGAGCCACAGCCCGCGCGACGGCGCGTCCGGGTCGCCGCGCAGCATCACCGGGTAGGTGCCCGGGGCGACGGCGGCCGGCGGCGGCGCGTGCGCCGAGGGCGGGCCGTGCCGGCCGAGTCCCACCGCGCCGAGGACGAGCAGCGGCACCCCGATCACCAGCAGGACGAGCCCGCCGACGAGCAGCCACAGCGCGAGCGGTCCCAGGAACGGGAACTGGGCACCCGCCTGCAGGTCCACAGCGACGCCCGGGGTGGCGTCGGCGTTCATCACGACGATCGACCACACCCCTTCCTGGAAGTCCCAGCGCAATTCCTGCGTTCCGGGTCCGGCAGCCGAGGCGGCCCAGAAGTCCTCGTCACCGGGCACCCGGGCGGGATCGTCGCCGGGGATCTCGCGGTACTCGGCGCGGAACGGCTCGAACCGGACGTCGGTGAGTTCGGCGTGTGCGACTCCGGACAGGAAGGCGTCGACCTCCCGCTGCGGGCCGATACCGACGAACACCGGGCGTCCGGGATCCTCCGATGCCGCACGCAACCTGAGCCGGCCGAAGTCCTCGGCGCCGAAACCGGTGGGCGTGTCGTCGAAGACCAGGTCGATGCGTTCGGAGACGAGCGCGCTCGAGTCGGTGCGGTAGCGCTCGGTGGGACCGGTGAACCAGCCGTCGTCACGCTGGACGAAGTACCCCCAGCCGAGCACCCCCGCGGCGGCGAGCAACGCCAGTCCGAGCATCGAGAGCAGGACACCAACCACGAACATGACGATCTTGCCGGCCTTCATAGCGGCCTCCGATTCGGAGTGTCGTACACGCGGTCTGCACTCACCGTAGACGCGACCGAACCGGACGAACAAGGCTTTGCCCCACCTCGTCCGCACCGCACCCCGCGACACGTCACGCACAGGTTCCGTGCGCGTAACGCATCGGCCATCCGACGGCGTGTAGGGTGAGGGCATCGACGACACGTCTCGGTCGATCGCTTCCGATCGGGCGAGTACAGCGTGATTTCGGTCGAGCACCACCCACCGAGCCCTGCCCCGGAACTGCCGTACCCGCATACCGGGTGCGGGTGTAGCGGCGGCAGCGTCGGGGTACCACAGCTACGCTGCCCGACACGGTTCGCCGGCCCGAAAGGACATCATGCACAACGAAACCGAGTTCCAGACGCCGCTCTTCGTCGAGCCCACCACTCCCGGCGACGAGGGCAGCACCGAGCCCGTCGCGACCTCGCAGCCGCCGAGCGGTCCGTACGACTACACCACCATCTTCTCCGCGCGCGCCTGAACGCCAGCCGTATCGTTCCGGACCGCGGGATGGCATGCCCGCCAGACGATCCCGGCACCGCGCCCGCACCGGACGACCCGTGCGGCCGGACCGCCACCCGGTGGCGTAGGGTGGACCTCGGCCGGAGGGGAAGACCCGGCCACGCGAACGCCCCGGCTCCGTGCCGGGGCGTTCGTCATTCCGGGCGCCGCCCGCGGTGACGATCGGGACGGGCGCCGCCCGCAGTGACGAACAGGACGGGCGCCGCCCGCAGTGATTGGAACCGGCCGGGAACGGGAACGCACCCTGCGGGTCGCCCCACGGCCCGCTCCCGACCGGAAGGATTGATCACATGACCGAGGTGCTGTTCGTCGTGACCGGAGCCGATCACTGGACGCTCGCCGACGGGACGCGCCACCCGACGGGATTCTGGGCCGAGGAACTGATCGAGCCGTACCGGGTGTTCACCGATGCCGGCTTCCGTCTCACGTTCGCCACGCCGGGCGGCCGCAGCCCGGCCGTGGACGAGGCCAGCCTCGCGCCCGACGCCACCGGCGGCGAGGACCGCAGTGACGAGCTGCGGCGGGCTCTCACGGAGCTGAAGCCGGTCCTCGATTCGCCCGCCGTGCTCGAGGACGTGCGCGCCGAGGACTACGACCTCGTCTTCGTCCCGGGCGGACACGGTCCGATGGAGGACCTCGCCGCGTCCGAACCGTTCGGCAGGCTGCTCGCGGAGTTCGTGGCCGCCGGCAAGCTCGTCTCCGTCGTATGCCACGCTCCCGCAGCGCTGTTGCCCGCACGGGGTGCCGACGGCGGCTGGCTCTTCGACGGGTACCGGATGACCGGCTTCACCAACGAGGAGGAAACGCAGGCCGGGCTCGCCGAGAAGGCACCGTGGCTGCTCGAGGACCGCCTCCGCGAGAGCGGTGCCCGATTCGACGCGGGACCGGCGTGGGAATCGCACGTGGTAGTCGACCGCCGCCTCTACACCGGGCAGAACCCGGCGTCGTCGCGTGCGGTGGCCGAGCGAGTGGTCGAGGCGACGAGGGGATAGCCCGCCCGGCACTCGAGGACTCCCGGAGGGCGGATTCGACACCCTCGGCCCACGGTGCCCGTATCGACGCTGCGCCACCGGGTATCTGTCGTAGGCAACCCGAGGAGGCGCGGATGCGAGCGATGGTGTACCGCGGACCGTACAAGGTACGCGTGGAGGAGAAGGACGTCCCGAGGATCGAGCACCCGAACGACGCGATCGTTCGGGTGGAGCTCGCCGCCATCTGCGGTTCCGATCTCCACCTCTACCACGGCATGATGCCCGACACCCGCGTGGGTATGACGTTCGGGCACGAATTCGTCGGCGTGGTCCACGCGGTCGGGTCGTCGGTGCAGAACCTGAAGCCCGGGGATCGGGTGATGGTTCCGTTCAACGTGTACTGCGGCTCGTGCTACTTCTGTGCGCGCGGGCTGTATTCGAACTGCCACAA
The DNA here is from genome assembly GCF_000256505.1 of Rhodococcus sp. P14. NCBI lineage: Bacteria > Bacillati > Actinomycetota > Actinomycetes > Mycobacteriales > Nocardiaceae > Rhodococcus > Rhodococcus sp. P14. Next base: position 7,309 of record NZ_AJFC01000079.1, read on the forward strand.
CGTCAATCCGAACGCCACCGCCGTCGGCGGCATCTACGGCTACTCGCACACCTGCGGCGGATACGACGGTGGCCAGGCCGAATTCGTGCGCGTACCGTTCGCCGACGTCGGACCGGCGCTCGTCCCGGACTGGATGGACGCCGAGGATGCGCTGATGTGCACCGACGCGCTCGCCACGGGGTACTTCGGGGCGCAGCTCGGCGACATCGTCGAAGGCGACACCGTCGTGGTCTTCGGCGCGGGACCGGTGGGCCTGTACGCCGCGAAGTCGGCGTGGTTCATGGGTGCCGGACGTGTGATCGTGATCGATCACCTCGACTACCGGCTCGAGAAGGCGCGTACGTTCGCGCACGCCGAGACGTACAACTTCGCCGAGTACGACGACATCGTCGTGCACATGAAGAAGGTCACCGACCACCTCGGCGCCGACGTGGCCATCGACGCGGTCGGCGCCGAGGCCGACGGCAATCTCCTGCAGCACGTCACCGCAGCCAAGTTCAAACTGCAGGGCGGCTCTCCGGTCGCCCTGAACTGGGCGATCGACTCGGTTCGCAAGGGCGGGACGATCTCGGTGATGGGCGCGTACGGCCCGATGTTCAGCGCCGTGAAGTTCGGTGACGCCATGAACAAGGGACTGACCCTGCGGATGAACCAGTGCCCGGTCAAGCGGCAGTGGCCACGCCTGTTCGAGCACATCCGAAACGGCTACCTCGATCCCAAAGAGATTGTCACGCACAGGATCCCACTCGAAAACATCGCGGAGGCCTATCACATCTTCTCGGCCAAGTTGGACGACTGCATCAAGCCGGTCGTCGTGCCGAGCGGCAACTGAGGAGGAACCGGCGACCATGCCCTACACAGCGGACAAGCCCGGACGCAGGAAGTCGAGCGACGAACTGCGCGCCACCATCCCGGGGTGGGGCGTGGACCTCGACCCGAAGGATCGGCCGGCCGTGCCGAAGGAACGGTTCGATCCGGGTGCGAGCGGTGCCCACTGGGATTTCCCGGAACGCCAGGAAGAGCGATGGCCCCGCGAACGCTCGATCGAGCATGCGTTCCTCCCCCCGGTCTTCGGCACCTCCTGCCCGCCCCGGGGATTGTCGGGGGTCCTGCGCAAGTATGCCTACCGCCGGTTCAGCGAGGGCCGCGCCGCGCACTGGCTCATCCTCCTCGGTGCGGATCGGGTCGACGCCGCCGAGTCCCACCTTCGCTCCTTCGCCACGGGACGTCCGGACAATCCGATCACCGAGACGGGGGTCCGGAGCGAGTTCACACACCACGGGATGAGATCCCGAGCCGGGCGCAAGCGAGTCGACGTCGCACACGAGTGGATGGATCCGATCATCGTCGGCGCACCGTGGGTCGTGGCCGGCGCCGCCACGGCCACCGCGGTGCAGACACTGCGGAGACGTCGCTTCCGGTGACCAGCGGCGCGACTAAATCTTGCAGACATACCGGGCATCCGGTTTCCTGTAGGTGTGCGCCGCCGGTGGAAGTGGGACAGGGAAGAACCGCTCTTCGGTGACCCCGAGTCCCCGCGCGGCATGGTGGCGATCGTCGCAGTCGTCGCCGCGGTGGTCGTCTCGGCGACAGTGCTGTTGCTCCTGACCTCGGGCGGGACGCTGCGCTGACGTTGCCAGGGAAGACTCACCGGCGGCAACGACGGCTGCCGGCGTGTTGCTCCTCCCCCGGCCTTCCGGGCGCCGTATTCGGCCGAATGCGACCCGGAGGGGGTGCTCGCCTGGAACGATCCGGAGTGTGAAGCACTTTCGGATAGTCGACCGAGACGGTGCCGTCATCGACCAGCAGTCGTTCGAGACCGAGGACGAAGCCCTCGCATGGGCGCACACCCACCCGCGGTCGGGAACCCCGGAATGGACGCTGGAAGAACAGGTCGGGCACGACTGGGAGAAACGGGAGAAGCGGGAGCGGCCCTGACCACGACCGGTCGGGACCGCCCCCGCCGTGGATCACCCCTCCTGACGCTGCGCCCAGGTCAGCACGAGCTTCGGCTCTCCGGGATCGGAGGAATCGAGTTCCAGCGTGGCGTCTTCCGGGGCGCCCGCGAGGAAGGCCCGGACGATGCTCATCGTGACCGGGGTACCCAGGGACAGAACGGCACTTTCGGTTTCGTTCGACATTCTCCGAACGTATCGTCATCGCGGGCCCTGCGCTGGGCGAGACGAGTGGACCGGACGTCCGGTGAGCGGTCGGCGCGATGTCGTGAACCGATCACCGTTCGGGCAGGGTCATCGCTCGACGGGGTCGCGATGTCAGGGAGTCAGCGCCCGGCAATCGTCGAGCTGAGCAGGTGGCTGTCCACCACCCCGCTCCCGGCTGTCGTCCTGGATGACCGTGCCGACGTACCGATTCGTGAACGGGATCTCGTCGGCCTCCACGGTCCCCTGCAGCACGATCCTGCCGTTGACCCGGGCCGTGTACCGATTCCCGTCGGCACGCAGCTCGACGACCGCGCCTTCGGGAAACTTCGACGTGGACGCGTACTGCGGCGTCCCCGCGGCGGGGGCGAATCCGTTCGGGCTGGAAGGATCTTCGTAGTACAACGCCATCATGCTCTCGGTGAAGGCGAACTGCACACCGGTGTCGACACCGGGATTGGCGCGCACCACCGGACCGATCGACGAGTGCTCCGGGTCGTGACCGTTCCAGCGGACCACACACCGCATCACCTGCGTCTCGCTCGGCATCGGCTCACTCCAGAACGCGAGACTCAGCGGAGTCGACGGAGTTCCCCGGCCGTCGAGATGACCGTTCGTGATCCTCAGGGTGCCGCCCCCTCGGGTGATCCAGTTCGGGCCGAGCGGGCCGTCCGGACGATCGAAGTCGTCGGCCGCACGCACCACCAGCGGCGCCGGCGCGCGGCGGATGCCCCCTTCGTCGGCGGTGGCCACGAGCGGGGAGCCGGCCGTCCCCGGAATCGGAGCGAATTCGGGCGCGGAGGCGCGGACCTGTTCGTCTGCGGTACCCGGATCCGCGGAGGCAAAAGGGGAGAGTCCGGTTGCGAGGGCCAGCGACCCACACACGATGCCGAGCCGCACTGCACCCCTGCGGACGGACGCCCCCAGGCGATCGTTTGGTTCGGTAAGCACACAGGGCATTGTAGGGACGGAAGTCGCGGCTGCCAGTGATGCCCGTCACGGCCCCCGCCCTCGGCCCCGCGGGTGGCGGGCCGGAAGCCGCGGCGGACGCGCTGGTCGAGTCGCTCCCGGATGGCCAGCTTTGTGGTGCCCCCAGTCGGACTCGAACCGACACTCGGCGGATTTTAAGTCCGCTGCCTCTGCCAATTGGGCTATGGGGGCGCAAGAAGAGAGTAGAGCGTGGTACCTCGGCGCCCGCAGCCGCGTCGCGCCCAGTCATCCGCGGCGACGATCGTCGCCGCGTACGGCTGGGGGCGGGGGGGCTGTCGGCTGAGGTGCCGCGGCTGCCTACGCGATCGACAGGGCGATTCCGTCGAGGATGTCGTGCTCGCTCACGACCAGCTCGCCGATGCCCGCGCGACGAGCGAGTTCGTCGGCCAGCACCGTCGTGACGACGGCTCCGCCGCCGATGACGTCGACCCGTCCGGGGTGCATCGGGCCGAGCGCAGCGCGTTCGTCGTGCGTGGCGGCGAGCAGGCCGTCGCACACCTGGCGCAACCGGTCGAAGCCGACGGTGGACAGGTGCACCCGCTCGGGGTCGTACTCCTCGAGCTCGTTCGCGAGCGCCGCGATCGTGGTCATGGTGCCGGCGACGCCGACCCAGGTGCGGGCCTGCTCCACCGGCACGTGGGCGAGCGCCTCGGTGATCTTCTCCCCCGCGAACGTGCGGGCCGCCGCGACCTGCTCGGCCGTGGGCGGATCGTCGTGCAGGCACCGCTCGGTCAGGCGCACGCATCCGATGTCCGTGGAGTAGGCGGCATGCACGCCGTCCGCGTCGCCGAGCACCACCTCGGTGGATCCGCCGCCGAGGTCGACGACGACGAACGGCCCTCGTGACGGATCGAGTTCGCCGACGGCACCGGTGAAGGACAGCCGCGCTTCCTCGTCGCCGGAGATGACTTCGGCCTCGGCACCGGCGATCACCGCGCCGAGGACCTCGCGGGTCATGGCGAAGAAGTCGTCCCGGTTGGCGGCGTCGCGGGTGGCGGACGTGGCCACCATCCGCACCGCCTGCGCCCCGGTCTCGCGGACGAGCCCGGCGTATTCGACGAGGGCGACGCGGGTGCGTTCGATCGCCTCGGGAGCGAGGCGGCCGGTCGCATCGACGCCCTGCCCGAGCCGCACGACCCGCATCAACCGGGTGACGTCCGTGAGCCGGCCGTCGTCGTCGAGATCGGCGATGAGCAGGCGGATGGAGTTGGTGCCGCAGTCGATCGCCGCGACGCGGCGGGTACCCGCGGTCACTCGCTCTGCCCTCGCAGTTCGGCGTAGGTGGGCCAGTCGACGGGGATCGCGGTGCCGCGTAGGCCGGCGTCGGCGGCAAGGGCGACGGCCTCGTCACCGAACGGGTTCACGCCCGGTCCCTTGGCGAGGGAGTGCGCGATGAGTACGTGCAGGCATTTGACGCGGTCGGGCATGCCGCCGCCGCTGAAGTCGGTGCCGAGCGATTCGATCGCGTCGCGTTCGGCGAGGTAGGACTCGTGGGCACGGCGGTACGCGGCCGCGATCGCCGGGTCCGCGGCGATCCGCTCGGTCATCTCCTTCATGACCCCACCGGATTCCTGCCGGCTGGCCTCGGCGGTGAGCCGCGGATCGGTGAGGTAGAACAGCGTCGGGAACGGCGTGCCGTCCGGCAGCTTGGGCGCGGTCTTCACCACGCCGGGGGCGCCGTCCGGGCAGCGGTAGGCGATCGCGAGAACGCCACGCGGAGCCCGCCCGAGCTGGGCGGCGACGGCGTCGAGGTCTTCCTGTGCGACGGGATCGGTCACCCGGTCGGTTCTCCTGGTTCTGGGGGCGCCACCGGCATCTGCCGCGGCACCGGGGCGGGTTCGGGTTCTGGCGCGGGTACGGACACCGACTGCCACAGGTCGCTGTACCAGGCGCCGGTGGAGGGCAGCTCCTCGGCCTGTTCGGCGACCGGTTCCTGGTAGTCGCCGGGCAGTTGCACCTGGTAGGGAGTCTCGCCGGGCATGACGAACCGCAGCCGTTCGCGGGCCTGGGCGCGGATCCACGCCGGGTCCTCGATCTGCGCCTTCTGTTCGCGCAGCGCCGCGATCTCCTGCTCGAGCTGCGCCCGTTCCGCGGCGACCCGCTCGGCCTCGGAGCGCTGGCTGACGTACGTGCGCAGCGGAACCGCGAGGGTCAGGGCGAGCCCGCACACCACGAGGGCGAGGACGACGGCACGGCCGGTGGACAGGCCGAAGAAGGTGCGCTCGGGGCGGGCGGCCCGGGATTCGCGCGGCGTCCCGACCCGGGTGGGCCGGGCCCGGCCCCCGGTGCCTCCGGCGCGGGCGCCTGCGGCGTCGGCGGGTGGTTCCGTCGAGGCGGTCGGTCCGGCCGGGCGGGCCCGGCTGGGCCGCCGAGCGCCTGGCGCACCCTCGGTGCGGGTGCGCCGGGCGCCGGGCCGGGACCTACCGCGCTGGCTCATGCGGGTGCGCTCAGCCCTCGATGCTGAAACGCGGGAACGCCAGTTCGCCGGCGTACCGGGCGGCGTCGCCGAGCGACTCCTCGATGCGCAGCAGCTGGTTGTACTTGGCGACGCGCTCGGAACGGGCCGGGGCACCGGTCTTGATCTGGCCGCTGCCCACGGCGACGGCGAGGTCCGCGATGGTGGTGTCCTCGGTCTCGCCGGAGCGGTGGCTCATCATCGACTTGTACCCGTTGCGATGCGCGAGATCGACCGCGTCGAGGGTCTCGGTGAGGGTGCCGATCTGGTTCACCTTCACGAGCAGCGCGTTGGCGGCACCCTTGACGATGCCTTCCTCGAGGCGCTCGGGGTTGGTGACGAAGAGGTCGTCGCCGACCAGCTGCACCTTGTTGCCGATCTTGTCGGTCAGCGCGACCCAGCCGTCCCAGTCGTCCTCGCTCAGCGGGTCCTCGATGGACACGAGCGGGTATGCGGAGAGCAACTCGTCGTAGAAGTCGGCGAGCTCGTCCGCGGTGCGGTCCTTGCCCTCGAACTTGTAGCCGGTGCCCGCGGTGTAGAACTCGGTGGCGGCGACGTCCAGCGCGAGCGCGACATCCGTTCCGAGCTTCAGACCGGTCTTGGCGACGGCCTCGCTGATGAGGTCGAGGGCCTCCTTGGTGCCGGCGACGTCGGGCGCGAATCCACCCTCGTCACCGAGGCCGGTGGCCAGGCCGCGGCTCTTGAGCACGGACTTGAGGGAGTGGTACACCTCGGCGCCCCAGCGCAGGGACTCCTTGAAGGTGGGCGCGCCGATCGGGGCGACCATGAACTCCTGCACGTCGACGCCGGTGTCGGCGTGAGCGCCGCCGTTGAGGATGTTCATCATCGGCACGGGCAGGATGTGGGCGTTCGGGCCGCCGAGGTAGCGGAACAGCTCGAGCCCGGAGGACTCGGCCGCCGCCTTGGCGACGGCGAGGGAGGCACCGAGGAGCGCGTTGGCTCCGAGCCGGCCCTTGTCGGGGGTGCCGTCGGTGTCGAGGAGGGCCTGGTCGACGGTGCGCTGTTCGGTCGCGTCGAGACCGATGATCGCCGGGGCGATCTCGCCGAGGACGCCCTCGACGGCCTGCTCGACGCCCTTGCCCAAGTAGCGCTCGCCGCCGTCGCGCAGCTCGACGGCCTCGTGCTCACCGGTGGAAGCACCGGACGGCACCGCAGCGCGGGCGAAACTTCCGTCGTCGAGCAGCACCTCGACCTCGACCGTGGGGTTACCACGCGAATCGAGGATCTCGCGGGCTCCTACCTGCTCAATGATGGCCACTGGCTGATTCTCCTTCGATGGACTTCACGCTGCGGGGTCTGCACGCTGGGGACAGCCTAACCGCCCCGACCTGCGCCCGAAGCACGGCGCGCCCCGCGGTGGCGGCCACCGGCGGGTTGCCCGGTGGCGAGGCGGACGGATCGGACAGTCGCGTCAGGGTCGACGGCCCACCCCGTACGCGGCGGCGCGGTCGCGTACCAGAGCGAGGTACTCACCCGAGAGGTTGTAGGCCATGAGAGCGCGCGTCCACCCCTCGGCAGTGGTGAGGTCGCCTCCGCGGTCGCACAGATAGCGGCCGGCGGACAGGGCCGCGTCGTCGATGTTGTCGGGATCGGCGACGCCGTCGCCGTTCGCGTCCACACCCCAACGGGACCAGGTCTCGGGAATGAACTGCATGGGCCCGACGGCCCGGTCGAGAACGGGATCACCGTCGAGGCGGCCCCCGTCGGTGTCGCGGATCTCGGCCAGTCCGGGTCCGCCGTCGAGGGGCACACCGCGGATCGGCGGGTCGACGCGGCCGTCCGGGGCGATGGCGGCGCCGTTGTACCGGCCGTGCCGGCTCTCGACGCTTCCGATACCGGCGAGGGTCGTCCAGGCGAGACCGCAGCCGGGGCGCGCGGCGGCGAGCACGGCGGCGGCGTGACCGTAGGCCTCGAGGGCGGTGCGGGGGATGCCGAGTGCCTCGGCCTGCGGCGCGGCCCAGTCCCGCAACTGGTCGGCGGTGCGGCCGGGGGCGTCGACGTCGATCGCCGGGACGGCGGTGCCGGGTACGGGCGGGACGCCGTCGGGGATCGGGATGCGCGGCTCGCGTGGGCTCCAGACCGCAACCCCGACGACCACGAGGATCGTCGCAGCGACCGCGCCGAACAGGACGCGCGGCCACGGTGAGCGTCGCGGCGAGGTGGCAGGGGGCATGGTTCCCATCATCCATATCGCCGGCAAAGCGCAGGTAAAGAGACCAAGGTCCCTTTCGACGGCGCTCTCGCCGGGTGTATGTTTTCGGCTTGCATCACCTAATAGAGGTTCGCCTCACCTAACTTTTGGAGTCGTGTCCATGTCAGTGCTTGCCGCGAGTTCCGGGGCGCCTTCGATCGCCACCCAGCTGATGGGTTCGGGTCTCATCGGCCTGCGCGAAGGCCTCGAAGCAGGCATCGTCGTGATGATCCTCGTCGCCTTCCTCGTCAAGTCCGAGCGCCGCGATGCACTGCGGTGGGTACGGCTCGGCGTCGGCACTGCCGTCGCCATGGTGGCCGCGACATTCGCGATCATCCATCTCGGCACCACCACCCTCACCGGGCTCGCCGCCGAAGTCGCCGCGGGTCTCGCCTCGCTCGTCGCGGTGGTGATCGTGACCGCCATGGTGCTATGGATGCGCACCGCATCGCGGTCGATCTCGGGCGATCTGCGCGCCGGGATGGAGAAGGCACTGCTCGCAGGACCGGCCGCGGTACTGACCCTGTCGTTCTTCGCGGTCGGGCGTGAAGGCCTGGAAACCGCGCTGCTGATGGTCGGGTACGCCGAGAACACCGCCGGCAGCGCGTGGCCGCTCGTCGGCCTGCTCCTCGGGCTCGGCGTGGCCGCCGTCCTCACGGTCCTGATGTACCTCGGGGCGATCCGGATCGACATGGCCCGCTTCTTCCGGTACACGGGTGTCTTCCTGGTCGTGGTCGCCGCCGGCATCCTGGCCTACGGCCTGCGCGCCCTCCAGATCGGCGGCGTCCTGCCCGGCGGCTCCACTCTCGCCTTCGACGCCTCAGCCCACTACGACGCCGGCAGCTGGTACGGAACCGTGCTGGCCGGCATCCTCAACCTCCGCCCGGATCCCACGATCCTGCAGGCCGTCGCGTGGGTGAGCTACCTCGCCGTCGTCCTGTCCCTGTTCCTGCGTCCCGTCGCGCCGGCGCGCACGGCCGAACCCGCCGTCGCCGCCTGACCCCTCCTGTTCGAAAGGCACCGATCACATGCGCCGATCCACGTACGCCCTCGCGGCGGCAGCGGCCCTGCCCCTCGCTCTGGCGGGCTGCACCGAGAAGTCGACCGCAGCCGACGACTCGATCGCCGTCACCGCCACCGACAACGCATGCGAGGTGGCGGCGGCGAAGGGCACGACCGGGCACTCCTCCTTCAGGATCACGAACAACGGAACCACGGTCACCGAGTTCTACGTGTTCGCCGCCGGCGACCGGGTGATGGGCGAGATCGAGAACATCGGCCCAGGACTCACCCGGCAGCTGATCGTGAACCTGCCCGAGGCCGGCACCTACGACCTGTCCTGCCGCCCCGGGATGGTCGGGGACGGCATCCGGCAGGAATTCGTGGTCACGGGTGATTCCAAGGCCGCCACCGACGCCGACGGCAAGCTCGCCGAGGCCGGGGACGGTTACCGCCGGTACATCCGCAGCCAGACCGAGGCGCTCGTCTCCGCCACCGGCGAATTCGTCGCCGCCGTGAAGGCGGGTGACGTCGACGAGGCCAAGCGGCTGTTCCCGATCAGCCGCACCTACTTCGAACGGATCGAACCCGAGGCGGAGAGCTTCGGCGACCTCGATCCCCGGATCGACCTGCGCGAGGCCGACCTCGAGCCCGGTCAGGCGTGGACCGGCTTCCACCGGCTCGAGAAGGACCTGTGGGTGCAGGGCGCCCAGTCCGACACGACTGCGATCGCCGATCGACTCGCCGCCGACGTCCAGGAGCTGGCCGACCTGGTGAATGCCGACGACTACACGGTCGATCCGACCAAGATCGCCGGCAACGCGCAGGGTCTGCTCGACGAGGTCTCGACCTCGAAGATCACCGGTGAGGAGGACATCTTCTCGCACACCGACCTGTGGGACTTCCAGGGCAACGTGGACGGCTCCCAGGCCGCGGTCGCGGCTCTGCGCCCGATCCTCGACGCGAACGACCCGCAGCTGGCGCAGGCCATCGACACCCGCTTCGCCGATCTGGACGCCGTGCTCGCGCAGTATCGGCAGGGTGACGGCTTCGTCTCCTACGACACGGTCACCGAGTCGCAGCGCCAGGAGCTCTCCCGCCTGCTCGACGCACTCTCGGCCGAGGTGAGCAAGGTGCAGGGCGTCGTCGCGGGGGCAGGGGGCGCATGAGCGAGACGCCGACCTCCGCACCCGCGTCCCGCGCGGGCATCTCCCGCCGGCGCCTGTTCGGTGCCGTCGGCGCCGGCGCCGCGCTCGCCGGGGCGGGCGCGGTGGTCGGCCGGGTCACCGCCCCCGGCACGGACGCCGGCCACGCCGGCACCGTCCCGTTCCGGGGTGCGCATCAGGCCGGGATCGTCACCCCCGCCCAGGACCGCATGCACTTCGTCGCCTTCGACGTCACCACCGACGACCGGGACGAGATGATCACGCTGCTGAGGACGTGGACGGAGATGGCCGAGCGGATGACCGCCGGGCGCGAGGCCACCGAGGACGGCGCCACCGGCGAGGGCCCCTACCATCCGCCCACCGACACCGGCGAGGCCCTGGACCTCGACGCCTCCCAGCTGACCCTGACCATCGGGTTCGGACCGTCGTTCTTCGAGCGGTTCGGATTGTCCGCTCGCAAACCTGCTGCGCTGCAGGATCTTCCACACTTCCCGGCGGACAACCTCGATCCCGCGCGCAGCGGCGGCGACATCGCGATCCAGGCGTGCGCCAACGATCCACAGGTCGCGGTGCACGCCGTCCGCAATCTGGCTCGGGTCGCGTTCGGCACCGCGTCGGTGCGCTGGTCGCAACTCGGCTTCGGCCGCACCTCGTCGACTTCCACGTCGCAGCAGACACCGCGGAACCTGTTCGGGTTCAAGGACGGAACCAACAATCTCAAGGCCGAGGATCCCGCGGCGCTCGCCGAATCGGTCTGGGTGGACGCCGGCGACGACCAGGCCTGGCTCGCCGGCGGCACCTACCTGGTGGCGCGACGGATCCGGATGCTCATCGAGCAGTGGGACCGGGCGGTGCTGCAGGAGCAGGAACAGGTGATCGGCCGCACCAAGCGCGAGGGCGCTCCGCTCGGGAAGACCGGCGAATTCGACGAACTCGATCTCGAGTCCAAAGGACCGGACGGGCCGTTCGTCCCCGTCGACGCGCACGTGCGGCTCGCGTCGGCCCAGCACCTCGGCGGGCTGAAGATCCTGCGCCGGGGATACAACTTCACCGACGGCTCCGACGGACTCGGCCACCTGGACGCGGGCCTGTTCTTCATTGCGTTCTGCCGCAACCCGCTCGAGCAGTTCGTGCCGATGCAGCGCGAACTGGCGCGACGGGACGCACTCAACGAGTACATCCAGCATGTCGGGTCGGCGGTGTTCGCGTGCCCGGCCGGGCCGGCGCCGGGCGAGTACTGGGGGCAGGCGCTCTTCGAAGCGTGAGGGACGACGGGCCGGTTCAGGCCCGGTCCCCCACCGGCGTCTGCCACGGGAGCTCGATCCGCTGCCGGTGCAGCAGTTGCTCGACCGCCTCCGCCGACTTCGGACGGCTCAGCAGGAAGCCCTGCGCCCGGTGGCATCCGAGTTCGAGCAGCTTCGTCGCCGCCGCGACGGACTCGAGCCCTTCGGCCACCACGTCCAGCCCGAACGCGGAGGCCAGCCCCATGATCGACTCGACGATGACGCGGTCGCTCTCGCTGCGCTGCAGATTCAGCACGAACGCCTTGTCGATCTTGAGGGTGTGGACCGGAAGGGACTTCAGGTGCGCGAGCGAGCTGTACCCGGTGCCGAAGTCGTCGATCGCGCAGCACACTCCGAGGCGCTCGAGCCGGCGCAGTGTCTTACGCGAACGTTCGAGATCGCTGACGACCACGTACTCGGTGATCTCCAGACACAGGCACGAGCTGCCGAGGCCGAACTCCTCCAGAGCGCTCTCCACCGTCTCCACGAAGTCGAGGCTCACCAGCTGCACGGGCGAGACGTTCACACTCATCGTCAGGTTCAGGCCCGGGATACGCCGCCGCCACTCGGCCAACTGTTCGCACGCCGTCCGCAGCACCCAGCGCCCGAGTTCGCCCGCCAGATTCGTCGACTCGGCCACCTCGATGAATTCGGCCGGCTGCAGCTTGCCCAGCACCGGGTGATTCCACCGCACCAGGGCCTCGACCCCGAGAATGCTGCCGTCACGCAGGTCGAACTCGGGTTGATAGTCCAGGGTGAGATGCTCGTCGTCGATCGACGTCCGCAGGCTCAGTTCGATGAGGTTGCGGCGCTCGCTCGCGCCCCGCATGTCCTCGGTGTATGCGACGACGCTGTTGCCGCCCTTGCTCTTGGCCATCAGCATCGCCTCGTCGACACGCCCGAGCAGCGCCACCGGGGTGATCCGTCCGGGCTCACCGACGGCGACGCCGAGGCTGCCGCCGCGGCCCACGACCTGGCTGCCCAGCTGCACCGACATCCCGACCGCCCACCGCAGTGCCTCGGCACGTTCCCGGGCCGCCTCGAGCGATACGGCACCGTCGAGCACGACGACGAACTCGTCACCGCCGAGGCGGGCCACCATGTCCTTCGGATCGCACACGCGCGACAACCGCTGCGCGGTGCGGCACAGGAACACGTCGACGGCGGCGTGACCGAGAAAATCGTTGAGCGGCTTGAGGCGGTCCAGATCGAGAAACAGGACGGCGACCGGTCCCGGCTGCCCCCGCTTCAGCCGTTCCTCGAGGTGTTCGAGGAGGGCGCGCCGGCTCGCGAGACCGGTGAGGTCGTCGTGATAGGCCGCGTCGCGCAGGTCCTGTTCGGCGCGGACACGGGCCTGCACCTGCGCCAATAGGGCCGCGATCATCATCAAGGTGTTGATCTCGTTCTCACTCCAGTCGCGATCACCGGCCTTGATGAAGCCCAGGGTGCCGGTGGTGACGTTTCCGGAGATCAGCGGCACCGCCGCGACCGAGACCTCGGGCACTCCCGAACCCAGGCGCACGCGGTTCGCGTATTCGGCCCCTGACTGTCCGGGACGACTGACCGCTGGTTCCTTCATGGTCTCCGTCATGGCGAAGATCGGGTCGGCGTCGCGGAAGTGCACCACCCCCAGAGGATCCGGGTCCGGCACGAATTCCCGCGGGGGCCACTCGGCGACGAGCACGGTCGCGTGGATCTCGTGGTCGTTGTAACGAAGAAAGCAGTTGTCGACCTCGAAGTGCTCGACGAGGTCCTGGAGCACTTGCTCGATCACCGAGTGATGAGACACGGCGTCCGCCGGCATGAGGCGGGAAGCGACACGGGTGACAATGTTCTCGAAGCTCTTCTCCACCATCTCAAACCCCTTGGGAACAGCACATTCGACGCACACGGGACCGCATCAGGGATGTCTTCGAACCCTATCCGAGCGGCGCGCGCTGCGAACCCGTTCCGGCCGCGCCCGCGCCACCCGGAGCAGGAGGGCGAAACGCAGGCCGGTCGGTCTGTCGAACGCGTCGTCGAGCGCCGACTGCAGCTTTCCGAGCGCGCCGAATCGGACCTCGGAGAGTCGGACGAGGTCGGTGTCGTCCTCGGCGTAGAGGAACACCGGGGAGGCCGGCTGGACTGCAAGACCCATGCCGTGGGCGCGGATCCACACGCTCTCGGCGGTCATCCCCGCCCGGACGTAGTCGGCGGGCTGTGGCCCCGGCGCGAAAACCGCCACGAGAGCCGAACTGCTGCGCACCCGCATTCCGGTCAGCCGACCCAGCCCGTGCCCCAGGTCCCACTCTCCGAGTTGGTCGAGGACATCGTTTCGCACCGCCAGGTCGAGCATCGTGCGTTCCGCGTCGTCCATCCCGAGTGTTCCGACGTCGATGCCGCTGGCGGTGTCCTCGGAGTGCGGCCACCGCAGTTCCGCGAGCATCTCCCGGCGCAGAACGGGCGTCAGGTAGCGGATCCTGTCGGATTCTGCGAGCAACTCCGCGGTCTCGGCGAGGCGATCGGCGCCGGTGACGACCCGGATCCGGCCGCCCTCCTGCTCGGCCGCCTCGTACAGGGCAGCCGTCTCGGCCTCGGAAAGCGGCGATCCGTCGCCGGGTCGCCGATTGGTGCCGCGCGAGAGCATGGGCTCGTACTGGGCGGCCAGGACCGAATCGGTTCCGTCCGAGAACTGCATCGTCGCGAGCACTTCGCGCGGCGGCTCGGCGGCGTCCCGCTCGAGCACCCGGACCGCACCGAGTATCCGGTGCGCCGCCGCGGCGATGCGCGCGTTCTGCAGGGCTGCGCCCAGCGCCACGTAGCTGCCTCGGGCGTGGATGTCGATCGCGGTCGGCGTGAAGTCGTCGGCGGCGGCGACCTCGAGCCGCTCGCCGTCGGCCGTGATGGACCACGGCTGGCTGTTGCCTCCCGAGGGGGCCCGGCTTGCGGCGTGCAGCACCCGGTCGATCGGATCATCCGATTCCGCGGGCGGAGGTACGTCTGTGCCGGCCCGGCGTCCGGGATCCGCGGGGAGTGCCAGGGCGTCGAGACAGGCTTCGACGTCCACGCGGCCTCGTCCCGCATTCAGGGGTTGGCCGAGGCCGAGCCGTCGCACCACCGCGGCGACCGTCGCGCCGCCGAGCATCACCTCGCTGCCGAGCTGAGGCCAGGTGGCCAGCGTCTGCTCCACCTCCAGCAGGGACGCGGCCATCCGGGTCGAGATCCGCTCCGGTCCGAGCAGGCGCAGCGCGTACGGGATCTTCTCCCGGCCCGACAGGGCGGCGAGGCGATCCGGCTCGATCTCGCCGAGCAGTCCGTGGAACGGCCGTCCCGGCAGCAGATCGTAGCGTTCGACGTCGATCAATCCCCGGTCACTCGTTTCCATCACCACCGGCACGGCCCGTCGGGCCGCCTCCGCACGCAGTGCGACCTTCACGTCCAGCGAGTCGCACTCGTCCACGACGATGTCGAGGCCGTCCAGGAACTCGCCGACCGTCTCCGGTCCGATCCCGTCGGGCCACACCGACAGGGGCAGGTACGGATCCAGCTCCGAGAGTCGTCGCGCGGCCACGACCGCCTTGTTCGTGCCCAGGTCCACGAGGGAGGCCGGCACCCGGTTGAGATTCGACAGCTCGATCGGGTCGAAGTCGGCGAGCCGCAGTTCCCCGCACACCCCGTCGAGCACCAGCGCCTGTGCGACCGAGAAGCCGACGCTCAGGCCGACGATTCCCACAGTCGTTCCGCGCAGCCGGTCCTGTTCGGCGGAGGTCACCTTGTTCCGATTGCGGTCCAGCCGCAACCGCCGGAACGAGTGCGGTCCGAGCACACGGACCACGGTCCGGCGCCACGGGTAGTGGACCCACCGGGCCGGCTCGTCGAGCACGTCACTCCCGGCCGGCGGGAGCACTTCGCGCAGTCCCCGCACCTGATCGGAGAGACGATCGACGACGACAAGTCCGGGTTCGGAGCGCAGGCGGTCGAGCCCCTCCATGTCCTCCGGCCGGTCCTCCGCGAACACCGACGGCGTCCATCCGGCCTCGCCGTCGGACCTCACGCGGGCTCCCCGCCGACGGGAAACCCGTCCACTTCTCGTCGGAGTTCGTCGCCGAGGGGATCGGCGTGCAGACGGTCCCACCACATGAGCCGGGTCCGATAACGGGCGTCCGGATACGGAGTAGCCGGCATGCTCTCGTCGACCACTCCCCCACAGGTCCGCCACAGATCGAGGAGGTTGTCGGCGGCGGTGGCCATCATGTAGCGGGACTGGAGGAGGTCCATGAACTTGGCGCCCATCCGGGCTATGGCCAAGGTGAGTTCCCGGCGCTGGGGCACGTCCTCGGACACCCATGCGGCCTTCGCCTCGATCAGACCGAAGGGGATCCGGCTCTCGATCATGCGGCGGAGCCGCTCGACGTGCTCCGGAGCGTTCCACTCGGTCAAGGCATGGGACTCGTCCGCACTCCGGAACGGCCCCTGGGCTCGTACCCCTCCCACGACGACTCCCCGTCGATCCACCCCCGCGCAGAACATCGCCGTGCTCTCGCCGCTTCGCACCGTCTCGTAATCCAGTGCGGACTCGACCCCGAATCGGCGGTAGGCCCCCAACGCCCGGGCAAGATATTCGTTCCACAGGTCCGGCGCCGCGGCGGGCACGGCGGCGACGAACGAATATCCCGAGGCCGGATCGCTGTAGGTCGAGACACGCTCGCGCACCGAGTCCGATGCGACGCGCACTGCTCGATCCACTGTCGGCCTCCGACCTTGCGGATGACCCCGCACGGAGTCACCCGGTGGACCACATCAGGCCCTCTCGCTCACCGTCATGCTCCTCGACCGGGACAGCACGGGTCATACATGTGGCTGTATGGAATCGAGTATGCAGTATCGGGGTGTTCGCCACAGCCTTCTTCAAGCCAGAGATATGTAGAGTTCCGTCTCTCCCGACGGGCCGATGACAGCCACCTCCTCCCGGTAGGCCCGCTCGATCCGCCCCTCCTTCTCGGCGATCTCGACCTGGTGCCACACGTCCTCGACGGGATCGGAGTGGTCGCTGTCCGGAACGAAGCGGGCGAAGTATCCGGTGGGGACCCGGACCAGCGAGTCCCCGGCCGTCAGGTCGGACAGTCCGTCGCAGCGACGGCCGACCACCGCATTCCAGCCGACCTCGGGGTGCCAGATGTAGACCACGACCACCGCGCCGATGCCGCGCGCGCGAATGCGGTCCTCGGTGAAGGTCAGCAGTTCGGACCGCTGACCGGACGACCCCGGCTCGAGCCCCGGCAGAACCAGCCCCCCCACATAGTGGTCGTGCAGCTTGGTGAGTTCGAAACTCATTGCGCACCAGCCTTTTCCGGAGTCCGGATCGCTACGTACATATCGATGCGGTACGCGTGGGGATAGAACTCGAAGTCACCGGTGAACGACCGGACGATCTCCCCCGCCTCCTCGGCGGCACGGATCTGGTTCCACAGATCGATGAAGACGCCGGGAAACGTGCCGGTCGAGGAGAACTTCGCGTACGTCCCGGCGGGCAGACAGGCCACGAGATGACCTTCGGTCACCTGATCCAGCGACTCGCACTGGTATCCGACCGTCTGGGTGTAGTAGGAGTCGATGTCGACCGCGTGATCGGTGTAGGCCGAGGCCAGCGGCCCACCGAGTTCCTGCTTGAGCACCGCCGACCAGGCCCGTTCGAGCGCCCGGTCGCGAACCTTGCCGAGAGCCCGGCGCGGGCTCCGCACGGGCAGGCCGGCGACGAGGGTCTGTTCACGCTGCACGATCTGAAACGACATCGGGCGACCTCCCCAGGATCTCACGGTACGCCTCGACACCCCTGCGTGCCCGACCCACGAGTGAGGGTGTGAGTGGTTCCGAGTCTAGGGGTGTCTACCAACTGGCGCCAAACAGCAAGCAAAACAATCTTTCGGTTTGTTACAGGCTTTCATTCATCCTCCAGGTATGATTACCTTGTCTAGTCGGACCTGATGTTGCGAAAATTCTCGTCGCACGGTCCCGGCCGACTGCCCGAGGGGTGTGATCAATGAAGTGCCGCCTGTGCGAATCGGACCGGCTCCTCAGCGTGCTCGATCTCGGCGCCACGCCGCCGTGTGAGCGCTTCCTGGCCGCCGACGAGCTGGACCTGCCCGAAAACACCTACCCCCTGCACCTGCGATTGTGTGAGGAGTGCCTGCTGCTGCAGATCCCGGCACTCATCACACCCGAGGACACCTTCACCGAGTACGCCTACTACGCGTCGTTCTCCGACTCGTGGGTGGACCACGCCCGGCAGTTCGTCGAGACCGCCGTCCGCGACCTGCAGCTCGGACCGGACTCGTCGATCGTGGAGGTCGCCAGCAACGACGGCTACCTGCTGCGGCACGCGGTCGCGGCCGGCATCCCGTGCCTGGGCATCGAACCGTCGGTGAACGTCGGCGCCGCGGCACGTGGGATCGGCGTCCCCACCGTCACCGCATTCCTCGACGAGGGACTCGCCGAGGACATCCGCGAAGAGTACGGGCCGGCCGACCTGGTCGTGGCGAACAACGTCTACGCCCACATCCCCGACCTGCTCGGCTTCACCCGATCGCTGCGCACCCTCGTCGCCGACGACGGCTGGATCTCCATCGAGGTGCACCACGCGCTGAAACTGGTCCGCGAAGCGCAGTTCGACACCGTCTACCACGAGCACTTCCAGTACTACACAGTGCTGTCCGCGATGCGGGCGCTGGCCACCGGCGGTCTGTCGGTCGTGGACGTCGAACTGCTCGGCACCCACGGCGGATCGATCCGGCTCTGGGCCCGGCCGGACGAGGTCGCAGGTCCCCCCGGGACACGGGTGGAAGCCGTGCTCGAGGAAGAGCGCCGGGCCGGTCTCCACACGACGGCGGGCTACCGAGAACTCGAAGCCCGCGCCCGTTCCGTTCGCCGAACCCTCCTGCGCTTCCTCCTCGACTGCCACGATCAGGGCCTGTCCGTCGTCGGTTACGGCGCACCGGGAAAGGGAAACACCCTCCTCAACTACTGCGGTATCCGCCCGGACCTGATGGCGTACACCGTCGACCGCAACCCGTACAAGCACGGGCGTTACACCCCCGGCGCCCGGATCCCGATCCTGCCGCCGGAACAGCTCGAGAAGGACCGGCCCGACGTGGTCGTCGGCCTGCCGTGGAATCTGGCGGCGGAACTGACGACCCAGTTGCAGTACATCTCCGCCTGGGGCGGCCGGCTCGTCTTCCCGCTCCCCGAACTGCACACCACCATCGGCCCCGCCGACTTCGTCAGGAGGATCACGGTATGAAAGTCGTTCTGTTCTGCGGCGGCTACGGCATGCGGATGCGCAACGACCGGACCGACGAAATTCCCAAGCCCATGCAGATGGTGGGCCCGCGGCCGCTCCTGTGGCACATCATGAAGTACTACGCCCACTACGGTCACACCGAGTTCGTCCTGTGCCTCGGCTACGGCGCGGCCAAGATCAAGGACTTCTTCCTCGACTACCACGAGGAACAGTCCAACGACTTCGTGCTCCACGACAACCGGGTCGAGTTGCTCAACACCGACATCAGCGACTGGTCGATCACCTTCGTCGACACCGGTCTCGAATCCGCGATCGGCGAGCGCCTGCGCCGCGTGCGCGAGCACCTCGGCGACGACTCGCACTTCCTCGCCAACTACGCGGACGTGCTCACCGACGCTCCCCTCGACGTGATGATCGAGCGGTACCACCGGTCCGGCGCGACGGCGTCGATGCTCGTCGTCCCCCCGCAGTCGTCGTTCCACTGCGTCGATGTGGCGGAGAACGGCGAGATCAAGGAGATCGTTCCGGTCAGCCGTTTCCCGATCTGGGAGAACGGCGGGTACTTCGTGCTGAGTCAGGAGATCTTCGATCTGCTCCCACCCGGGGGCGACCTCGTCGCCGACGTCTGCGGCACCCTAGCCGGGCAGGGTCGGCTGTACGGCTATCGGCACAACGGCTTCTGGAAGCCGGCGGACACGTTCAAGGAACGCGCCGAGCTCGACGACAACTACGCCCGCGGCATCCATCCCTGGACCGTGTGGGAGACGGCGCGGGCGGTGGTGACATCGTGATCGACCTGCACGTCCTCGACGTCCGCGAGATCGCGGTGCTCGGCGCGCACTGCGACGACATCGCGATCGGGATGGGTGGCACGCTGCTGAGCTTGATCGCATCGGCGCCGATCCCCCCACGGGTGCACGCGTTCGTGCTGTCGGGTGAGGACTCGCGACGCGAGATCGAAGAACGCCACGCGCTGGCCGCACTGTGCCCCGGGGCCGACGTCGAGCTCACGGTCCTCGACGTTCCGGACGGCCGAGCCCCCGCGTACTGGGACGCGATCAAGACCGCCCTCGAATCCTTCCGGCACACCTGCGAGCCGGACGTGGTGTTCACACCACAGCGCGGTGACGCCCACCAGGACCACCGGTTGCTGTCGGAACTGGTCCCCACGGTCTTCCGTGACCACCTCGTGCTCGGCTACGAGATCCTCAAGTGGGAGGCCGATACCCCGCACCCGGCGATCTACCACCCGCTGACCCGCAAGGTCGCCGAGGAGAAGGCCCGGATCCTCCTCAAGTACTACCCATCCCAGGCCGGTCACGACTGGTTCGACGAACAGGCGTTCCTGGGCCTGTCCCGCCTCCGCGGTGTGCAGTGCCGACGTCCGCACGCCGAGGCATTCGTCCTGGAGAAGGCCACCCTCCGCTTCGGAAAGGCATGACATGCGCGTCCTCGTCACGGGTCATCAGGGGTATCTCGGGTCGATCATGGTGCCGGTTCTCCGCTCCCACGGTCACGAGGTGACCGGCCTGGACTCGGGTCTGTTCGCGGACTGCCTGCTCGGCCCCGCGCCCGACGAGCCGCCGGCCCTGCGCCTCGACCTGCGAGACGTCACCGCGTCCCACCTCTCGGGTTTCGACGCCGTGATCCACCTCGCCGCGCTGTCGAACGACCCGCTGGGCTTCCTCGAGCCTCGGATCACCTACGAGATCAACCATCAGGCATCGGTGCAGCTGGCCCGGTGTTCGAAAGCCGCGGGTGTGCGCCGGTTCCTCTACGCCTCGACCTGCTCGGTCTACGGTTCCGCCGGCGACGACCTGGTCGGCGAGAACGCCCCGCTCCGCCCGCTCACGCCCTACGCGGAAAGCAAGGTGCGGGTGGAGGACGACGTCGCGGCGATGGCCGATTCCGGCTTCTCCCCCGTCTTCCTGCGCAACGCGACCGCATTCGGGTTCTCGCCACGGCTACGCGCCGACATCGTCCTGAACAACCTCACCGGTTCGGCGTACCTCACCGGCGAGGTCCGCGTGCTCTCCGACGGAACGCCGTGGCGGCCCCTCGTGCACGCACAGGACATCGCGGAGGCCTTCGCGCACGCCCTCGTCACACCCACCGAGCGCGTGCACTGCGCAGCCTTCAACGTGGGCACCGAGGCCAACAACGTCACCGTCGCCCAGATCGCCGAGGCCGTGGCCGACACCGTTCCCGGCGCCACCGTTGCCATCACCGGCGAGAGCGGCCCCGACCCCCGGTCGTACCGCGTCGACTTCTCCGCTGTCCGTAGAGCTTTCGACGGGTACGAGGCTCGATGGACGGTGCGCGACGGCGCGGCGGAGCTGTACCACAGCTATCGCCGATACGGCCTCACCGCCGACGCGTTCGCCGCGCGCTTCACCCGGCTCGCGCATCTGAGCCGCCTCCAGGAGACGGGCGAGCTCGATTCGACGCTGCGATTCCAGCGGATCGGGGTCTCGGATGCGTGAACTAGAGCGAGGCGAGAAGATCGGACCAGGTGCCTGCGGCGTCGTCCCGCGCACTGATCACGCTGACCGGCAGCGGCCAGGCGATCGCGAGGGTCGGATCGTCGTAACGCACCGCGACATCCTCGGCCGGATCGTGCGCCCGGTCGATCCGGTAACACACGTCGGCAATGTCCGTCAGCGCCTGGAAACCGTGCAGGAATCCCGGTGGGACGAACAGGTTCGCGAACTCGACGTCGTCGAGCCGGAACGCTTGGTGCCGACCGAAGGTGGACGATCCCGGGCGGACGTCGACGAGCACGTCGTGGACCGCGCCGTGGGCACACCGCACCAGCTTCGCCTCGCCGCGCCCGGATCGACCGTGCATGCCACGCATCACCCCGCGCACGGATCGGGACTGCGAATCCTGCAGGAAGTCGGAAGCACGTACGCCGGTCGATCCGGCCTGTTCGTCGAAGAGCCGGGCATCGAATGTGCGGGTGAACAGGCCTCGTCCGTCCCGGAACGGCTCGGGACGGAACACCAGGACGTCGCGCAACTCCGTCGTTTCGACACGCACCCGACGATTCTCCCGCACCTTCCGTGGCCCCGGCACCCGAATGGACCCGAAGGGGTGCCGACATGACGACCTGCCGCGGCTGCGGCGGCGCCGGCGTCGAACAGGTTCTCGATCTCGGCGCGATGCCCGCAGCGGACCACTTCCCCCTCGCCGGGACCCCCGTCACCCCGGCCGAGACGTCGCATCCGCTGGCAATGGCCCTGTGCCGGGACTGCGGCCTCGCGCAGCTCGCCGACGACGACACCGTCCCCGACGAGCCCCGCGGCGTCGAACCGCAGGCCCTGCGCGACCAGGCCGCCGCTGCCGTGCGCGACGTCGCGGACGCCGGTTGGCTCACGGGCCGCACGGTCGCCGAGTTCGGAAGCCCCCACGGCGGCACCTGGCTGCCGCTGCTCACCGACCGCGGATACGAGATCGTGCCCACCCGGCGTCCGGCCTCGCTCGTACTCGACTGCTTCGGGATCATGCACGAACCCGACCAGCACACCGCCTTCCGGCAACGCACCCGCGCCCTCACCGCCGACGGCGTCCTGCTGCTCCAGTTCCATTCGCTCGCCACGATCGTGCGGCAACGGCAGTGGACGGCGCTGCGGCACGGCCACTTCGCGTACTACTCGCTGACCGCACTGCGACATCTGCTCGCCGATGTCGGCCTCCACGTCGCCGACGCCTGGACCTTCGACCTCTACGGAGGCACCGTCCTCGTCGCCGCGACCCGCGCGCGCCGACCGTTGTCCCTCGCCGCCCGCCGGATCCTGACCGACGAGAAGGCCGTCGGCGTCACCGAACCCGTCGCCGTGCACGCGCTGCAGCGGGCCGCCGACGAGCAGGCTGTTGCCTTGCGCACCTGCCTGAAGACGATGGCGCGGCAGGGACGGCGTGTCTACGCGTACGGCGCGGCGTCCCGCGCGGTCGCGCTGTTCGCCCGGGCCGGCCTCGATCAGCACCTGGTGGCGGGGGTCGCAGACGCCTCCCCCGCCAAGCAGGGCCGGCGGATGCCTGGCACCGACGTGCCGATCATCTCTCCAGAACAGTTGCTGCGCCTGCGGCCGGATCGCGTGCTCCTGACCCTGCCCGACCTGCTGCCAGAGGTGCGGCGGCGTTATCCGGAACTCGACGGACGGTGGATGATCCCCGCCGACCATGCGGCGCCGCGACGCGGGACGCACGGCCTGCGAGCCGCGCGGGTGACCACCGGCGCCGGAAGCGAGGTGCAATCGTGACCACCAACGCGCGCCGCGGCCCACGGGCCGTGTTCGTCCACCGGCCGCAGGCCGTGCAGCCCCGCGGCGCCCTGCCGGCCTCCGGTTCGGACGCCGCGGCGGAGCCGATCACCCCACGGCACTTCGCCGCTCGGTTGCGGGCGCACATCGACTTCTTCCCACTGACCGCGGACCTGGTGGTGCTCTCGGTGGTCTTCGCGCTCACCGCGGCCGGCAGACCGGTCGCGAGCGCCGCGCTGCTCGTCCTGCTCATGACGATCCTGGGCACCTACCGGGCACACCTGACGCTCTCGGTGCTCGACGACCTGCCACGCATGCTCGCCGCCGTCACCCTCGCCGGGGTGGTCACGGCGCTGACACTCGCACCCTACGGACCGTCCTTCGGCGCCGTGAAGGTGACCGCCGTCGCCTTCACGGTCGTGACGCTCTCCCGTACCGCCGCCTACGCCGCCGAGCGGCGTGTCCGGCGGAACGCGCGTCACCGGCGCCGCACCGTGATCGTCGGGGGCGGTGAGATCGCCGCGATGCTGGCGGACGAGATCGCCGGCGAGCCGTCGTGCGGGCTCGAACTGGTGGGTCTTCTCGACGACGACCCCCGGCCCGATACCGTGCGCCGCCTCGACGTACCCGTCCTGCCACTGAGTGGAAACCTGCGAGAATTTCTCACCGCCGAGCAGATCAGCACGGCCATCCTCGCCTTCTCCCTCGTTCGCGACTGCGACATGCTGAAGATCCTGCGCGAGTGCGACCGCCTCGACTGCGAGATCTACGTCGTGCCCCGACTGTGGGAGATGGCGGCCGTGAGCGGGGACATGGAGCGCATCGGGGCGATGCCCCTCACGCGGGTCCGCCGTGCGGCGCACCGTTCGCTCACATGGGGAATCAAGTTGTGGACGAGCCGGGTCCTCAGCGCCGTCGCACTCGTCGTGCTGGCGCCGCTGCTGGTGGTGACCGCTGCCGCCGTCTGGTTCTCCGACAGATCGGCACCGATCCTGTTCCGGCAGCGGCGCATCGGCCTGGACGGCCGGGAGTTCGAGCTGTTGAAGTTCCGCACCCTGAAGCCTGCGAACGAGGACGAATCCGCCACGAACTGGTGCATCGCCGGTGACGCCCGCCTCGGCCGCGTGGGCAAGATACTGCGCGCGACGTCGCTGGACGAGCTGCCGCAACTGTGGAACGTCGTCCGCGGCGACATGACCCTCGTGGGACCGCGGCCCGAGCGGCCGCACTTCGTCGACAAGTTCGGTGCGACGATCCCCAGCTACACGGCGCGGCACCGGGTTCCGGCGGGCCTGACGGGCTGGGCGGCCGTGAACGGGTTGCGTGGTGACACCTCGATCGTCTCGCGGGCCCGGTACGACAACTTCTACATCGAGAACTGGGGGCTGTGGTTCGACCTCAAGATCATGCTGCGCACCGTCTCGGCGGTCCTCTCGATGAAGGGACGATGATGGACACCCGGAGCGGCCGTGCCGTCAACGTCGCAGTGTCGCCAGCAGTCCCCGGGATCGCGCCGACAACCGTTCGAACGCGGCCCGCACGAGGCGCGAGTCCCCGGCGATCACGTCCTTCCGGGACACCAGGTCCGGGTAGTCCTTCGCGATTCGGTGGTGAAAACGCATCATGTCCGTGAGCTTGCTGAGCGAGGACGTCCGGCTGCACAGGTTGAACGTCGAGTCCCGCCATGCCGCAACACGTTCGGACATCCCGAAGAACATCCCGAAGGTCGAGACCCGGGCGAACAGGTCCACGTCCATCGGGAACACCAGGTCACCCCGGAAGCCGCCCACCCGGTCGAAGTGCTCACGCCGGAACATCGCGGCGGCGGTGGGACCGAAGTCGGCCGGCCCGCGGCGCACGATCGTGCCGATGAGGGCACGCGGGGTGTGCAGGCCTTCGAGTCCGGGGATGCCCAGCCCGCTCTCCCGGATGTTGCCGGCTTCGTCGATGACGTCGAACCGTGCGGAGGTGAGCGCGACGGTCGGATCGGCCATCACCCTCGCCTGTGCCTCGATCGACCCGGGACGCAACAGGTCGTCGGCGCACACGATCTTCACGAGCGTCCCGCCGGACAGGGACACGGCCTTGTTCCAGTTGTCGCCGATCGAGAGCACCGCGTCGTTGCGGACCACCCGGACGCGGGAGTCGTCGAACGAGCGCGCGATGTCCGCGGTGCCGTCCTCGGTCGCGTTGTCCAGCACCAGGACGTCGAGGTCGGCGTCCTGTTCGAGGATCGAGCGCATGGTCGCGTCGAGAGTGCGGACTGCGTTGTACGCGGGGACGCAGACAGAGATCGAAGCGGTCATGAGAACCCTCCGTGACGTTCGAGTTCCGTCGCCGGAAGGGCGTCACCACCCAGGCGGCGGATCGTGCGGGGTGCCGGCTCGGACCTGCGTCGGAGCGTACCCGCATTCGAATCGGGATCGCACCGCATTCCCTCGACCCCTCGCGGACGCCGGGCGGCCGACGGCGGTGTCGCCGTGACACCCTCCGCCCCTACCTCCGATCGTCGGCCCGGCGCGCCGCTGCGGATCCACATGACCGGATCCGAGTGGTTCGCCACGGCACCCGGCGGGCTGAACCGGTACTTCACCGACCTGTACCGCGCCCTGCGCCACCGGCCGGGCGTCGACGTGTCCGCGATCGCGTTCGGCGACCCGGAATCGGGCGGACAGAGCTGGGGTCCGACGGGCGGATCGACGCTGCGCCGAGCCTGCGCCGCCTTCCGGGACCGCACCGCGCTGCCCCGCCAGGCGATCATCGACCGGCACTTCAGCCTCTACGG
Source organism: Rhodococcus sp. P14 (assembly GCF_000256505.1). Lineage (NCBI taxonomy): Bacteria > Bacillati > Actinomycetota > Actinomycetes > Mycobacteriales > Nocardiaceae > Rhodococcus > Rhodococcus sp. P14. Next base: position 32,896 of record NZ_AJFC01000079.1, read on the forward strand.
GCGTCCGTCCGTCGGCCGGGGCGGCCCGCACCCGCTCGTGGTGCATTTCCACGGGCCGTGGGCAGCGGAGAGCCGCCTGGCCGGATCCGGCGAGATCGCCGCACGCGCCAAGTACCAGCTCGAGCGCGCGCGATATGCCGGCGCCGACCGGTACGTGGTGTTGTCCGGACACTTCCGGGACGTACTCGTCCACTCGTACCGCGTCCCACAGGACCGCATCCGGGTCCTCCCGCCCGGGGTCGACCTCGACCGCTTCCGTGCGACGGACGTCCCGGGTTCCGCACGCACGGTGCTGTGTGTGCGCCGGCTCGAGCGGCGGATGGGCGTGCACGTCCTTCTCCGCGCCTGGCCGGGCGTCGTCGCCGCACATCCGGACGCCCGCCTGGTGATCGTCGGCACCGGCACCGAGGAGGCCGCGCTGCGGACTCAGGCCGCCGAGTCCGCAGTAGGCGATTCCGTCGTATTCGAGGGCCGCACCGACGATGCGCGGCTGGCACACCTGTACGAGCAGGCCGCCGCGACGGTCGTGCCGTCGGTGGCACTCGAGGGCTTCGGGTTGATCGCGCTCGAGTCGCTGGCTGCGGGCCGCGCCCCTGTCGTCACCGACTGCGGCGGTCTGCCCGACGCCGTGCGCGGACTCGACCCGTCGCTGATCGTGCCCGCAGGCGACGCCGAGGCCCTGGCCGACCGGCTCGCCGGTGCGCTCTCGGGCCGGGTGCCGGGGCGACGGGAATGCCGCCTCCACGCCGAAACCTACTCCTGGGACGTGGCCGCCCAGCGGCACGTCGCGCTGTACGCGGAGCTGGTGTCGTGACCAGCGCGCTCTTCGTGACTCACACGGCCGCACCGTCCGGCGCCGAGATCGCCACCGCCCGGTTGGCGAAGGCGCTACGGGACCTCGGTGTCGACGTGGCCGTGGCCTTCGCCCAGGACGGTCCGATGGCAGAACGGTTGCGAGCGGTCGGCGTCGGCACCACGATCCTGCAGGGCACGTTCGACAGCCGGGCGATGACGGTCACCGATCCCACCCTGCCCGGGTTGCTCGCCGGTTCCGCTCGGCTGATCCGGCTCGGATGGGAGCTGGGAGCCGTCGCTGTCGAGCGGGGTGCCACGGTGGTGATCGCCGAGAGCTCGAAGGCACTGATCATGGGCGCCGTGGCGGCGCGCCGAGCGCGAGTTCCCCTGATCTGGCACGTGCACGACCGGGTCTCCGCCGAGTACTTCGGTCCGGTGCTCGCCACGATCGTCCGGGGTCTGGGCCGCTCGCTCAGCCGCGGTTACATCGCCAACAGCAGATCGACGATGTCCTCGTTGATCCCGCGCCGGTGCGCCCTCGTGGCGTATCCCGGCGTCGAGCCGGCACGGAGTGCACCGCGGCCGCCGCAACGGGAACCGGCGGAGACGGTCGTCGCGGTCGTCGGACGGCTGACGCCGTGGAAGGGACAGGACGTGTTCCTGCGTGCCGTCGCGGAAACGGCAGTGCGTCCGGCGCACATCTACCTGGTCGGCGGCACGTTCTTCGACGAGGAACCGTACCGCGAGCGACTCGAACGCCTCGCCTCCGACCTCGACCTACCCGTGACCTTCACCGGGCATGTGGACGACCCCGAGGGCTACATGCGGGCCGCAGACATCCTCGTGCACTGCTCGGTCATCGCAGAGCCGTTCGGCCAGGTGGTGGTGGAGGGGATGCGGGCCGGATGCGCGGTGATCGCCTCCCGCCCGGGTGGCCCCACCGAGATCGTCGATCCCGGAGTGAACGGACTGCTGGTCGACGCCGGTGACCGACACGGGCTCACCGCAGCGCTGGACACCCTGATCGGCGACCCGGACCTGCGCAGCCGGTTGGCGGTCGCGGCCCGGCAGCGCGCCGAGAGCTTCGACATCACCGAATCCGCGCGGGCGGTGGCGCGTTTCCTGGACACGCTCGGAGTCCCCTCCCACGCGGAGGTGGACGCCACATGATCGAGGAACGCGGAATGAACAAGGCCGTCGCGCTGGTGCGGGACATCGGCTTCGTCAGCTTCGGCAAGTACGGTCAGTACGTCGTCACGGCCGTGACCCTCCCCCTCATCGCGCGCGTCCTCGGGCCGGAAGGGCTGGGACTGCTCGCGATCGGAATGTCGGCCTACTTCATCGGATCACTCCTCGTCGATCTCGGGATCACCCAGTTCCTGGCGGCGAAAGTCCCCAACTCGGACGTCAACCAGATCCGCGGCGACTATCTCACCATCCGCCTCACTGTTCTCGGCACCCTCGGCACGGCGCTCGTCGCCGGCCTGATGCTGGGCGTCGACCCCCACGTCCACATGATCCTGCTCGGCTTGTTCGCCGGAGGCTTCTGGTCGGTGTCGGAGGACTGGGTGTTGATCGGGCAGGGCAGGTTCGTCGCCTCGACGGTCTACCAAGGGGCCGGCCGGCTCGCGTACCTCGCGCTGTTGCTGGTGGTGCTCCCGCGCTTCCCGAGCGCCTCGGTGGCATTGCTCTGCATGCTCGTCTCGTCGATCCTCACCGTGGCGCTCACCTGGCGGGATTCGCTGCGCAAGTACGGACGTCCCGCGCGGCCGCGCCGGATCGTTCCCACCGTCCGGATGGCCGCACCCGTGTTCACCTCCCGCCTGCTCGTGGTCAGCTACGGGCAGGGGGCCGCGGCCATCTACTCGGCCGTGCTCGACGCGGCATCGCTCGGCCTGTACTCGGCCGGCGACCGCCTGGTGCGGGCCGTGCAGTCCATGCTGGATCCGATCGGTTTCGCGCTCCTGCCGCGCATGGCCCGTAGCAGCGGCGGCGCTCGGTTCTGGCGGCGCGCGACCCTCGCGATGCTCGCGTGCGTCGGCATCGCCGTCCTCGTCACCGCGGCATTGTGGATCGCCGCGCCGCTCGCGGTGCGACTCGTCTTCGGCAGCGACTTCGCCGACGCCGTCCCGCTCCTTCGCGTCGAGGTCCTCATCCTGCCGGCGACCGCACTGAGTTCCTTCGTCACGACGGCGGTACTGCCGGTGCGGGAGGACACCTCCGGCGTCCTGATCGGCGCGATCATCGGCACCTGCATCGCGGCCGTCGCGCTCTACATGGCCTTCCGGACCCATTCGGTGTGGGCGCTCGTGTACGGCACCGTCGCCTGCGAGTTCGGCGTGGCCCTGTGGTACGTCCTGCGGACACGGCACCTGGCTCTGCGCGAACGGCGACCCGCGCCGTCCGAAGCGGACGTCGACGCCGCCGACGTCCCCGTTCCCCGGGGGGAGAAACGATGAGAATCCTCTACATCGGCGACGACTGGGTCGGCAGCAACGCCCGCTCGCTGGCCGACGGCTTCCGGCAGGCGGGACACGACGTGGTCGTCGTGGACACGACCTCCGTGACGCTCCCGGCGCGGTTCTCGCCGCCGTGGATCTACTCGAAGACCCGAGGACAGCGCGCACCGTGGGACCTCGACGCCGTGCACCACCGGATCGAGTCGATTGCGGCGGACTTCCGGCCCGATCTCCTGTTCTGTTTCCGCACAGTACATCTCGACCAGCGCCGGTTGCTCGACACACCGGCCCGCCTGCACGTGCACTACAGCCCCGACGATGCCTCGAATCCGTACAACACGTCACCGGGTTACCTCCGGTGCGAACGCGAGTGGGATCTGGTGGTCACCACGAAACGGCACAACGTGCCGGAACTGATCGATCGCGGAGCCCGCGCGGTGAAATTCGTCCCGAGCGCCTACGATCCGGCCTGGCACCACCTCTCGGCGCGTCGGGACCCGCGCCGGTACCTGGTCGGATTCGTCGGCAACTGCCGGCCCGACCGCCGCGACACCGCCGTCGCCCTGGCCCGCCGTTACGGCGAGCGGATGCTCGTCCGTGGCCCCGGCTGGCGACGCGTGCCGGCACTGCGTCGCACCCACGCCGTCGTCGGCGGGCCGGTGTACGGGGAGCACTTCTCCGTGTCGGTCGCCTCGATCACGGCCAATCTGGTGTTCCTCAACTCCGACAACCGCGACACCCACACGTGCCGCACGTTCGAGGTGCCGGCGGCCGGCGGGTTGTTCGTCGGGCAGCGCACGAACGAGCACGCGGCGCTGCTCGCGGAAGGCCGCGAGTGCCTGCTCTTCTCCGACGACGACGAGCTGCTCGAGATCCTGCAATGGTGCGAACAGCATCCCGAGCAAGCCCGCGCGATCGCCGAGGCCGGACACCGACGGATCGTCACCGGTCACCATCGGTACGTCGACCGGGCGGCGGAGATCGTCGCGGTGCTGGAGGACGGAGAGAGCTCGCCCGGCGCGGGCATCGCCGGGCTCGCACCCGCCGTGGTGGACCGCGACCGCGGAGTGCAGGAGGGGGCACGGTGACCGGCCCCGGCATCGAACTCGTCCTCGTGGGCACCGCGCTGATCACGATCGTCGTCGCGGCCGCCTACATCCGCGGCGTCGCGCGGGTGTTCCTGATCGCGCAGGCCGTCTACTGGACCCTGTCGTACATCGCGCGTCCGCTCGTGTTGCTCGCGGTGCAGCCGCGACCACGGTACGCGGACAACATCGCCGACCCGCGGCTGGCCACGATGGGCTACGACCGTGGCATCGCGGAGGTCCTGCAGCCGGTGGCGTTCGGCCTGTGGGTGTACGCCGGTGCCGTGGTGGCCTACGCGATCTGGGCTCGCCGGCACCACCCCGCACCGCGGCCGGCCGCCGGGGACTTCGTCCCCACCCTGGCGGCCGTGTACGCCCTCGGTCTCCTCGGACGCGCGGTCACGTACCTCACCGGATCGACGGGGCAGGCCGGTGACGTCCAGAGTTCCAATCCCATACTGGGATTCGTCGCCCAGCTCGCCACTGTCGGGGCGATCGGCCTGATCATCTTCATCCGGCCTGCGGACCGCCGGACGACCGTCGCACTGCTCGCAACGCTGCTGACGGTGGAGTTGCTGTGGACCGTCGTGGTCGAATCGAAGACGCCGATCATGAGCGCCGCGATGGCCGTGGCCGTCCGCTTCGCCATGTACGGCTGGACGCGACTGCGCGTGGTGTACGTCGCCGTGATCTCCGTGGTGGGCATCGGCGGGTTCGGGTGGCTGCAGTCGATCAAGCAGCCCGACTACATACAATCCGAAGTCCTGGCCCGAGATTCGGCGTATCCGCCGTGGGTGCAGCCGTATCTGAGCATCCTGCGGCGGTTCGATCTGCTCGAGGCGGCCACGGACAGCTACTACATGACCATGCGCCCGTGGATGACCCCGTTCGAGGTAGTTCAGCACGGTCTCCAGAGCCTGATTCCCGCGCAACTCCTCGGCACCGAGAAGCTGCGATCCGGCACGGCGTGGGCCACCGAGGTACGGGGGTCGTCCATGGACATGAGCCGGGTGTCGGTATCCCTCGCCGACGGGAACATCAACGAGGGCTTCGTCATCGCCGGCTACGCGGGCGTGGCGGCCGGGGTGCTGTTCACCTTCGGCCTGCTCCTGCTCGGCGTGCGGGCGCTGCAGGCGCGGCACATCGTGGTCGTCGGCCTGGGCCTGGCGATCACGGCATCCCCGATCCTCTTCGAACGGGGAATTCTCGGCAGCATGGAGGTCATCGGCAAGTCCCTCCAGCTCGTAGTGCTGATCTGGCTCGTCGACATGACGGTGCGCGAATACCGCACACGCACCGGCGCGGCGAAAGACCCGGTCTCGGCACCACACGAAATCGGCACAGTCGTCGGGGTACGAACAAAGGGGTGGAGCAATGGCACTGAGTGACTACACGGGCATAATCCGGCGCAGATGGTTGACGGTGGTGGCGACGGTCCTCGCCTGCACGGCCCTGGCGTGGGCGTACGCGTCGACCATTCCGACCGCGTACGTGTCGACGACCCGGATGTACGTGTCGATGGCGACCGGAACGTCGGTCAACGACTCGTACCAGGGCGGTCTCGCGGCGCAGCAGCGCATCACGTCGTACCCGTACGTCGCGACGGGCGCCACCGTCGCGGACCGGGTGGTCGACAGGCTCGGGCTGACCATCTCCCCGGGCGAGCTCCAGGGCAAGGTGTCGGCGACGTTCCCGCCGGCCACGACCCTGCTGGACATCACGGTCACCGAGACCACCCCCGAAGCCGCGCGGCAGCTCTCCCGGGCCGTCGCGGACGAGTTCGCGCAGCTCGTCGCGGAGATGGAGACCACGGTGATCGGAGCGGCACCCGCCGCCCGGGCCTCCGTGATCGATCCGGCCCCGCTGCCCAGCGCACCCGTCGGCCCCGACACGAAGCGCATCCTCGCACTCGGCGTCCTCGCCGGTCTCGGACTCGGATTCCTCCTCGCGTTCCTCCGGGACCGGTTCGACCCGACGATCCGGACACCGGAGCAGCTCGGCCGCACCGTCGGCCTGCCGATCCTCGGGACGATCTCGCGCAGCAACACCGACGCGGCGAAGGACATCGGGCGCCTGCGGGCCCACATCACCGCCGCCCGCGGTGACCGGGACCGGATGGTGGTGATGCTGACGAGCTTCACCGAGCGCTCGAAGCCGTGCGTCGCGGCCCGGCTCGCGAAAGCACTGGCGGACACGGGTGCCCGCGTGGCGCTGATCGACGCCGACACCTCCGGGGACGGAGTCACGGGCCGGCTCGACATGCAGTCCTACGCCGGTATCGCGGAATGGCTGCGCGACCAGTACCCGCCGCTGACCGAGCTGCCGACGTGGTCGGAGGCCGGAGTTTCGGTCCTGCCCCTCGGCGCCGCCGACGAACGCACGCCGGACCTGCTGACGTCCGAGCGGTTCGCCGACATCCTGTCCGGGCTCGGGGAGCATTTCGACTACGTCCTCGTCGCCACCGCCCCCGTGCTCACGGACTCGGCCGCCCTGAGCCTGTCCGCGCACTGCGACGCGACGATCGCCGTGGTCGAACTCGGGACGACGAAGGCACCCCGGGTACGGGCTGCCGCGGACAGCTTCGCCGCGTCCGGGACCGGCCTCGTCGGTGCGGTGGCGACCGTCCCGGCACGCGCGCGCCGGTTCCCCCAGCCGAAGAAGCGGCGCACGCAAGCGGAACCGGACCTCGGTCTCGTCTACTCCCCCTAGTCCCGAGGGTCCCGGAGGTGAATGCATGGCCGACGAGGTGGTGAGCCGCCGGCGACTGCTGGCCGCGTCGCTGGGCGCGGCCGCAGTGCTGCCACTGGCGGCGTGCCCGTCACAGCAGGCGCCACCGAACGTCGAAAGGGAGGTCTCCGAGGTGTCGAGAGTGTCGCCAGGGCGCAACGTACGGGACTTCGGGGCGGTCGGCGACGGCATGGCCGACGACACCGAGTCCATCGCCCGCGCGGCGGCGGCCGGGGAGGGTCCCGCAGTGCTGTACCTGCCGGCCGGGTACTACCGTGTCACCGCGTGGCCGGATCTGCCCGACTTCTCGACGGTCACCGGCGACGGTGGCGACGTCACCATCGTCTTCTACGAGGGCGACGGCACCCTGGTCTCCCTCCGCGACCGGCACCGCGTGCGGTTCGCGCGGATCGGGTTCTATCTCACGGGCCCGGAAGCGGTGGCCGTGTCGCTCTCGGGCTCGTTCCGGTGTTCGTTCGATTCCGTCGTGCTGCGGGGCAGTCACCTCAGCGAGAACTTTCCGCAGTACCGGGCGCAACAGGGTGTCGTCCTCGAGAGGAACACCGGCGGAACGTCCTTCGTCGACTGCGACATCAACAACTTCGGCATCGGGATCGTCACCTCGTGCATCCAGAACTACCTGACGGCGTCGAAGTTGACGAACAACTACGTCGGCGTCCTGGGTACCGGCAACGACAACAATGCGGGATTGTCGTTGACCAACGTGGAGTTCGTCTCCGACAACGACCCGAGGACGACCGACAGACACGTGCGGGTCGACGGCGCGGCCAACAACTGGTGGCTGACCAACGTGTGGTTCGAGGGCGCCGACATCGCCCTCTCGATCGGCGAACGCGGCCGCGGCGGCCCGTCTCAGCTCGGTCTCGTCAACTGCAAGATTGCGGCCCGAACCGTGTGCCTGGACCTGGTCCATTGCCGGCAGCCGTATCTCGCGAACGTCCGCTTCGATCCGGACACCGAGGTCTTCCCCACCGAGTTGCGGATAGACCCGGAGGGCTGCCCGGAGGGGACGGCCGTCAACCTCGTCTCCAGCGCGTCGACCGACATCGATCTCGCGGTGTTTCCGGAGGGCTGGAACGTGACCGGACGCGGAATCGTCTCGGGCGCGGTGTTCGCGGGACCCGTCGTGGCCCGCGCGGTCGACGAGACCGATCTGCTGCAGGCGCAGAACCGGGACGGGGAAACCCTTTCCGCGATTCTGTCCGACGGGTCGTGGCTGTCGGACCGGCCCGGCTCTGCTCCGATCCTCAGGGACGACGGCGGAAACTACTGGCGGTTGCGGGTCACCGCCGACGGCAGGCTCGGAACGGATCCGCTGGGTGACCGACGGCCGTCGGGATGAACGCAGGCGCACCGCCCGTGCGGCCGCGGTCAGGACAGCACGTCGTCGACGACCTGCTGCATCCGCTCCCGGAACACGGCGTGCGAGAACGTCTCGGCATGCGCGCGGATCACGGCGGCGTCGTAGTCCGACCCGTCGAAGTCCTGCATGGCGGCGGCGAAGTTGTCCACCAGCTCGGCGTCCCTGCCGCCTGAAACGAGCCGCCCGGTCACCCCCGGCACGACACTGTCGAGGGCCCCGCCCGCGCCGAGGGCGAGCACCGGCGTGCCGCAGGCCATGGCCTCGACCGGCACGATCCCGAAGTCCTCGAGCCCGGGCATCACCAGAGCCATGGCACGCCGGTATATGTCGACCAGCTGCTCGTGCGGCGCCCGCCCGACGAACGTCACCGTCGGCCCCGCGATACTGCGACAGTGGTCGAGGCTGCGGCCGTCGCCGACGACCACGAGACGCACCCCGGCCGCGTTGGCGGCCAGGATCGCCAGATCGGGTCGCTTGTACGGCACCAGGCGCCCCGCGAGCAGGAAGAAGTCCTCCCGGGGAAGACAGGGATCGGGGGTGAACGACTCCGTGTCGACCGGCGGATGCACGACGACGGCGTCGCGGTGCCACCACCGGTTGATCCGGTCGGCGACGGCCGTGGAGTTCGCCACGATCCGGCGCAACCGCGGCGCGGCGGCGAGTTCGGCGCGCCGGGCGGACGACGCGAGCAACGCCAGCGCCGCCCCTCCGAGCCGGCCACCGGCCTCGCCCTTGCGCAGCGAGGCGTCCCACGCCCACCGGGCCGGGCTGTGCACGTACGCGATCGTCGGCACGGTCGTGGCGAACACGGCCTGCGTGGCGAACGCGTGATGGCTGACGAGCACGACGTCCGCGTCGGCCAGGTGCATCCCGCGAAAAGCCCGCGGCATCAACGGCAGAAGCGGCGCGTACGACCGCTCCCCGCCCAGGTGGTACAACCGGTCGAGCCACGTCGTGTCGGTCCGCGTGCGCAGGACGGGTGGGATTCCCGACGAGCGCGCGATCGGCACGTGGGCCCGCGCGTCCGGCCACTGCACGGCCAGCTGCTCGACGACGTGTTCCGAGCCCGCGATCTCGGTGAACCGCTCGTGGACGAGGGCGACGCGGGGGGCGTTCATGGACCGGGACGACCGGCGGCACCGGCGCCGCGAGACGTACGCGGGGATCCTCGATCCGGACGGATCATGCACCACCCCTTTCGGTCCGGACTGCTCGGACGACCTCCACCCCAGCATGGACGGTACCAGCACGCGACCTCCGCGTCAGGGCATTCGGGCTGCTCGCACGGGCTCCGCGGGCGGGCGGCCCCGACCCGATTCCGGATCCGATTCGACCGTTCCGGTCGAAACCGTACGGCTCCTACGGGTACGCTTGGCACACACCCTCGACCGCCGATGCCGCCGTTGTCTCGTCCACCCCGGCCGGACCGCTGAGCAGAGGTGAACGCGTGAAACGTCCCAGGCCGTCGGTCGTGCTGTCGTCAGCCGGCCGCCTCTATACCCGCCCCCTGCGGCACCGGTTCCGCCGCCGGCAAGGGCGCACCCTGTGCTTGCGGATCGGTCCGGTCGAGGTGTCCGGACACGTTGTGTCCCTGCGGTCGCCACGGTTGTCCGATTGGCCGCAGTGGCAGGCCATCCGGCTACGGGATCAGAAGTTCATCGAGCCGTTCTGGACGTCGTCCCCGCGCCCCTGGGCGCAACGGCACACCGAACGGGACTGGGCCGACGAGTTCCTGCACGCCCGACGCGAGGCGCGCGCCGGGCGGGCACTGCCCCTCGTCATCGAGGTGGACGGCCGGCTCGCCGGTCAGTTCAACCTCGAGCGCATCGACCGGTGGGCCGGCTTGGCCGAGGCGGGAGTGTGGATCGACTCGACCCTCGCCGGCGAGGGAATCGCCCTCGCCGCCGGTTACCTCCTCGCCGAGTACGCGTTCGGCACCGTCGGACTGCACCGCATCACCGCGCCCGTGTGCGTCGGCAACGCGCCGGCGGCGCACTGCGCCGAGCAGGGCGGGATGCGCCGGGAAGGCACCATGGTCAGTTATCTCGATGTGGGCGGCCGGCGCAAGGACCACGACCTGTGGGCCATCACCGCGGAGATGTGGGCGGCGCAGAAGGACCGGATTCCAGATCGCGCCCGTCGGTGAGCTCGCCGTCGACAAACCGCGCGATGCGGTCGAAGACGGCCCTGCTCGCCCGGATCTGGTCCTCGGCCCGGGCCAGCAACGCGGGCCGCGACTCGGGCGCGCCGGCCCACATGCTCCGGATTGCATCGCGGAGCCGGTCCTCCATCCCGTCCCGGTCGAGCCGCACCGTCTCGATGCCGGTCCCGAACATGGAATTCAGGCCGGCGAACTTGTCGTCGTAGTACCGGGACGTCGACAGTCCCACCACCGATATCCCCTGGGACAGCGCGAAGACCGCGACGTGGTAGGCGCCGGTGACGATGATCCGGCACCGGCCGACCTGCCGCGAGAGTGCGCGAGCGCCGGCGAACCGGCCGAGGGGCCGCACCGCGCCGGGATATCCGTCCAGGAGCGGCATCGTGGACCGTCGGTCCTCCGCGTCGTGCTCGGACACGATCAGCGGAACGATTCCGCCACCGTATCCGGCCGCCGCATCGCGCACGACACGACCGACGGAGTCCTGGATCACGGCCCCGACCGGTGAGTACTCCGCGACCCTCAGGCACACCCCGAGGTCCGTGCCGAGCTCGGCCCGGCGCGTGGAATAGCCCAGTTCGACCGCATCGTCGCCGGTCACCACGATGCGCTCCGGCGGAACCCCCAGGGAGCGCAGCAGTTCCGGGCCCCGCACGTCCTCGCGCAGTGCGATCAGGTCGACCCGCGGAAGCACGCGCGCCGCCCGCTCGAGCAGGTCCGGTTCGGTCAGCGGGCCGAGACCCTGACCCGTCATCGCAGTGGGGATTCCACGCTCGGTGGCGTATTCGAGCAGATCCAGAGTACGTTCGGTCTGGAACCGATCGACGTCGGTCATGTATCCACCGCCGATCGCCACCACGACCGAGGCCGTGTCCACCGCGTTCGGCACGCATCCACCGTCCCTGCTGAGTGCAGCGCGGCCCGGAACGACTGTCCTCGACGCGGGCTCGTTGCTCGCGGCGCCGCGGCCGACAACTCGCCACACCCGCCGCGCGACCCTCCCCGGAAGAGCGACGGCGGCGTCCCAGCCGTTCATCGGCACACCCGCGACCTCGGGGCCGATCCGGCTCATCGGACCCGGCCGCCGGCGCCACCGCGGCCAGTTCCCGCCCCGCTGGTAGCAAATCGGATCGACACGCGATTCGTAGGCGCGCAACAACGCCGGGGCGGAGGTGAGAACCCCGATCCGTGCATCCGGCCACCGTTCGGCGAACCGCCGGACGGTCACGTCGAGAATCGCCAGATCGCCCCTGTTGTTGAGCCAGTACTCCCCGTTCTCGAGGAGGACGCGGACTTCGGACCGGGGGGACGCCGCGCGTGGAATGCGATTCGCCATGTCAACACCTTCGGGCATTCGCAGAGTCGGGGATCTCGGGCCGCAAGCCACACGCGCCTGCCCGAATTGTCCGGGCCGGCAAGGTAGGTCGAGTCGACTCGAACAATACCCGATTCCGTGCGGCCGCGTCCGTACCGTGGGCGCTGCCGGTCGGGGCGGGCCGGGTACGCAACACCGAATTCACCCGTTCACCACGACGATCGTCGCCGCGGATGAAACAATCGAAGCCCGCGCAAGTTCTCCGGGGGTTCGCGCATGAGTCACCCGTCCGAACATCTCCGTCGATCGTTCACCCGGTCGACCGCACTCCAGGCCCGGCTCCACGAGATCGTGCCCGGCGGTGCGCACACGTATGCCCGGGGCTCCGACCAGTACCCGGAATCCATGGCACCCGTCCTCGAACGCGGGGCGGGGGCCCGCGTGTGGGACGCCGACGGAAACAGCTACGTCGAGTACGGGATGGGCCTGCGGTCGGTGACGCTCGGGCACGGCTACCGTCCCGTCGTCGACGCCGTCGCCACCACGATCGCCGACGGCACCAACTTCAGCCGGCCCACCACTCTCGAGGTGGCCGCGGCCGAGGACTTCCTCGCCCTGGTGCCCGGCGCCGACATGGTGAAGTTCGCCAAGAACGGCTCCGACGCCACGACCGCCGCGGTGCGCCTGGCCCGGGCCGTCACCGGCCGCCGGCACGTGGTGGCGTGCGACCAGCCGTTCTTCTCCGTCGACGACTGGTTCATCGGCACCACCCCGATGAAGGCAGGAATCCCCGAGGAGATCACCGAGCACACCCACCGGTTCCGGTACAACGACCTCGACTCGCTCGACCGGGCGCTGTCGGCCAGGCCGACCGCGTGCGTGATCCTCGAGGCCGCCACCGCCCTCGCCGAACCCGATCCCGGCTTCCTACCCGGCGTGCGCCGACTGTGCGACAGGCACGGGGCCCTGCTGATCTTCGACGAGATGATCACCGGATTCCGCTGGTCCGAGCACGGGGCACAGGGCGTGTACGGCGTGCGGCCGGACCTGTCGTGCTGGGGCAAGGCGATGGGGAACGGCTTCCCCGTCGCGGCCCTCGCCGGCCGGCGCGAATTCATGGAGCTCGGCGGTCTGCGCACCGACGGGGACCGGGTGTTCCTCCTGTCGACCACGCACGGACCGGAGTCCGGCGGACTGGCCGCGTTCCGCGCGGTGGTGCGTGCCTATGCGACCGAGGACCCGATCGGCCGGATGGAAGCGGCGGGCCGCAGACTGGCCGACGCCGTCAACGCCGCGGCCGCGGACCTCGGCGTGGACCGGTACGTCCAGGTGATCGGTCGACCGTCCTGCCTGATCTTCGTCACCCGCGACCCGAACCTGCAGCCGTCCCAGGAATTCCGCACGCTGTTCCTGCAGGAGATGCTCCTCCGGGGTGTACTCGGGCAGTCGTTCGTGATCTCGGCGGCCCACACCGACGCCGACCTCGAGGAGACGGTGGAGGCGGCGCGCGGCGCCCTCGCGGTGTACCGGCAGGCGCTCGACGCGGGCGGGGTCGCCGGCTTCCTGCACGGCCGGCCCGTCGCCCCGGCTCTGCGCGCCCGTGCGGAGCCGCGGCGGCTCGGCGAGGCGCCGGTCGGAACTCACTTCTCCCAGTAACGCACCCATGCGTCCGCGTCGAGACCGCCGTACGGCACGCCGTCGGCGTGAGCGGCCTTCTCCGTCGCGCGCACCGTCGCGACGAACTGCAGCGTCGCGCTGCGCAGCGCGTCCTCCGCGCCACCGTCGCCGGTGACGTACACCGTCCGGAGTTCGGGCGGGACGAGGTGCGCGGGAAGCCCCGCCCGGGTGGCCCGGGCGATCACCTTGTCGGTCAGCGCCAGCGCCGGCTGCGCCGTCGCGATGCCGTCGAGGCAGGAGGGCCGGGCCTTCTCCGCCGCCTTCGCCACCTCCCACGCCGCCTCCTGCTCGGCCACGTCGATCGGGCCGGTGTGACCGTTGGTCAGGTGCGGACTGCGCGACGCGAGCTTGGCGACGAGCGTGTCGGCGACGTCGTCGACGGTGAACGGGTCGGTGCCGGACTCCTCGGCGATCCGCGAGTGGAACAGCACCTGGAGCAGCAGGTCTCCCAGTTCCTCGCGCAGCCCGTGCGGGTCGCCCTCCTCGATCGCGTCCAGCAGCTCGTACGTCTCCTCGAGCAGGTAGCGGCGCAACGAGTCGTGTGTCTGGGTGACCTCCCAGCCGCCGAAGCCCCACAGCCGGTCCATCACGTCCACGGCACGCAGCAGGCGCTCCCCCGGCGCGGGCGGGGCGGCGATCACCCGCTCTCCCCGCCGTACGCGGTCGCGCACCGCCTCGTGTCCCGCGTCGACGGCGATCAGCGTCTCGGCGCCGGATCCCACGGTGGCGCCGAGGGTTTCGCGCACCGACACCGGCACGTCGTCGGTGCAGTCGAGCGGCCCGGTCAGCAGCGGCACCGCCTCGAACGGCACCGATCCGGGCCGGTACGGGTCGAGCAGAATCACCGTCACCGCCGTCGCCTCACTTTCCCCGTCGCTGCGCTCGCCCCGGTCGCA
>NZ_AJFC01000080.1:0-11194 GCF_000256505.1 Rhodococcus sp. P14
GGTCACACGCTCGCGGCGGTCGGCACGCGCACATCCACCGATCCCTGCGCCTTGCCGTCCAGGGCGAGCAGGAAGTCCGCGATGTACTGCAGCAACTCGACGTCGCGCACCCGCTCGGAACCCACGCCGCCGGTCCGCGGCAACGGCAGTTGCACGATGCCGCTCGTGGCGCGGTACTGCGCCGCCGGATAGAGCCGCTTGAGCCGCATCTGCTTCGAATCCGGCAGGTGCATCGGCGAGATCTTCAACTGGGTGCCGGAGACCGCGACCTCCTCGAGGTCGTACTCGCGGCACAGCAGGCGCAGCTTGGCCACCGACACGAGCCGGCCGACCTCCTCGGGCAGCGGACCGTACCGGTCGACGAGTTCCTCGACCACCGCGGCGATCGCGTCGTCGTCGTGCGCCGCCGCGAGCTTGCGGTAGGCCTCGAGCCGCAGCCGGTCGGAGGTCACGTAGTCCGGCGGGATGTGGGCGTCGACCGGAAGATCCACGCGCACCTCCTTGGCGGCCTCCTCCGTGGCGACGGGGCGGCCGTCCGCGGCGGCCCGGAACGCCTCCACCGCTTCGCCGACGAGACGCACATACAGATCGAATCCGACGCCGGCGACGTGACCTGACTGCTCCGCGCCCAGAACGTTTCCCGCGCCGCGGATCTCGAGGTCCTTCATGGCCACGGCCATGCCCGCGCCGAGATCGGAGTTCTGGGAGATCGTGGCGAGCCGGTCGTACGCCGTCTCGGTCAGCGGCTTCTCGGGCGGGTACAGGAAGTACGCGTAACCCCGCTCGCGGGAACGGCCGACGCGTCCGCGTAGCTGGTGCAGCTGCGACAGCCCGAGCGAGTCGGCGCGTTCGACGACGAGGGTGTTGGCGTTGGAGATGTCGAGGCCCGTCTCGACGATGGTGGTGCACACCAGGACGTCGTACTGACGCTCCCAGAAGCCCTGCACGGTCTTTTCGAGGGTGTCCTCGTTCATCTGTCCGTGCGCGACCGCGACCCGCGCCTCGGGGACGAGGTCGCGAATTCGCTTGGCGGCCTTGTCGATCGAGCTCACGCGGTTGTGCACGTAGAACACCTGTCCGTCGCGCAGCAGCTCGCGGCGGATGGCGGCGGCGACCTGCTTGTCCGCGTAGGCGCCCACGTAGGTGAGCACCGGGTGCCGCTCCTCGGGCGGGGTGAGGATCGTCGACATCTCGCGGATGCCGGCCATGCTCATCTCCAGGGTGCGCGGAATCGGCGTAGCGGACATGGTCAGCACGTCGACGTGCGTGCGCAGGGCCTTGATGTGCTCCTTGTGCTCGACGCCGAATCGCTGCTCCTCGTCGACGATCACGAGACCGAGGTCCTTCCATCGCACGCCGGTCTGCAGCAGCCGGTGGGTGCCGACGACGATGTCGACCTCGCCGTCGGCGAGGGCGGCGATCGTCTCCTTCGCCTCGGCGGAATCGGTGAAGCGGCTCAAGCCCTTGACGGTGACGGGGAACGACGCCATCCGCTCCGTGAAGGTCTGCAGATGCTGCTGCGCCAGCAGCGTGGTGGGCACCAGCACCGCGACCTGTTTGCCGTCCTGCACGGCCTTGAACGCGGCACGCACCGCGATCTCGGTCTTGCCGTAGCCGACGTCGCCGATGACGACGCGATCCATCGGGACCGCCTTCTCCATGTCGGCCTTGACCTCGGAGATGACGGTGAGCTGATCCTGGGTCTCGGTGAACGCGAACGCGTCCTCCATCTCCTTCTGCCACGGGGTGTCCGGCGCGAACGCGTGCCCCGGGGCGGCCTGGCGGGCCGCGTACAGCTGCACCAGCTCCCCCGCGATCTCGCGGACGGCCTTGCGCGCCTTGCGTTTCGTGTTGGCCCAGTCGGAGCCGCCGAGCTTGCTCAAGGCGGGCATCTCGCCGCCGACGTAGCGGGAGAGCTGGTCGAGGGACTCCATCGGCACGAACAGCCGGTCACCCGGCTGCCCGCGTTTGCCCGGCGCGTACTCGATGACCAGGTACTCGCGGCGGGCGCCGCCCACGGTCCGCTCCACCATCTCCACGAACCGGCCGATGCCGTGCTGATCGTGGACCACCATGTCTCCGGCGGTGAGTGCCAGCGGATCCACCTGGTTGCGGCGCTTGACCGGCGTGCGCCGGCCCTCGGCGGCGGTCACCCGGTTGCCCGTGAGATCGGACTCGGTGACGAGCACCAGTCCGGGCACGTCCGCGCCGTCGCCCGGCAGCACCAGGCCGTCGTGCAGCGCGCCGCACAGCACCCCGACCGTGCCGCGAACCGGTTCGGCCCCCGGATCGAGCCGCGCTGCGGGTACGTCGTTCTCCTGAAGCCGCTCGAGCACCCGCTGCCCGGTGCCGGCACCTGCAACGACGATCGCCGCCCGCCCGCCGGTGGTTACGTGCGCGCGCAGGTTCGCGAAGAGCATCGTCAGCAGTTCCTCGGACCCGCGCACCTCCGGCGCCGACTGCACGTCGAGCACGACCTCGGTGTCGGCGCCCGACGCCAGCGGGCTCAGCGTCCACCACGGCCGGCCCGCGGCTTCCGCCGTCTCCCGCACCCCGGTCAGCGGCCGGTACGCGGAGGCGGCCAGATCCACACCCTTCATGTTCGCGGTGTCCAGCGGCGCGGCCCCGCCGAGCGAGGCCGCGGTCCACGACGCCTCGAGGAACTCCTGGCCGGTACGCATCAGGTCCGCCGCGCGGGTCCGGACCTTCTCCGGATCGCACAGCAGCACGTGCGTACCGTCCGGCACGACGTCGGTCAGCAACTGCAGCTCGCCGGTCTGCAGCACCGGCAGCAGCGCCTCCATGCCCTCGACCGGGATGCCGGAGGCCATCTTGTCGAGCATCTCCACCAGGGCCGCGTCGGCCGGGTTGTCCTGGGCGAGGCGCGCCGCGCGTTCCTTGACCTGCTCGGTCAGCAGCAGTTCCCGGCAGGGCGGGGCGATGAGGGTGCTCACCTCGAGTTCGGGGATGGACCGCTGGTCGGCGACGGAGAACGGGCGCAGCTCGGTGACCTCGTCACCCCAGAACTCGACTCGCACCGGGTGGTCCGCGGTCGGCGGGAAGACGTCGAGGATGCCGCCGCGCACCGCGAACTCGCCGCGCTTGCCGACCATGTCGGCACGGGTGTAGGCCAGCTCGACGAGCCGCTCGATCAGCTCGTCGAAGTCGTGCTCCGCGCCGACACGCAGGGTGACGGGCTCGATGTCGCCCAGACCGGGGGCCATCGGCTGCACCAGCGAGCGCACGGTCGCGACGATCACCCGCAACTCGGGTCCGTAGTCGCGGTCCTCGGGGTGCGCGAGCCGGCGCAGCACCTGTAACCGGCGGCCGACGGTGTCGGCGCTGGGCGAGAGCCGCTCGTGCGGCAGCGTCTCCCACGAGGGGAACTGCGCGACGACGTCGCCGAGCATTTCGCGCAGCTCCGCCGTGAGATCGTCCGCCTCACGGCCGGTCGCGGTCACCACGAGCAGCGGCGTCTTCGCGGCGAGCGCGGCAGCGACGAACGGCCGGGCCGCGGGCGGGGCCACCAGGGCCTGTGCGGCGGTCCCGGCGAGGGCGGCCACACGCTCGAGCTGCGCGTCGGCCAGCGCGATCCGCGCCAATCCGGACAGGGGGGTGACGGACACGTCGGACACGGGAAGGGCGCTCCTGGGGTTCGAGAAGAGGACCGTCCGAGTCTATGCGGTGTCCGGTTCGAGCGGCCAGGACCACTGCCGCGGGCGGCACGGCAACACAGCCGCGGGCGGCACGGCAACACAGCCGCGGGCGGGACGGTTCAGGGCGGGTCCGCTGCCAGTAGGTCGGCGCTGTTGTCGCCGAGCGCTGCGCGCGCCCACGCGGCCAGCCGCGACCGCAGAGCGGCGTCGGCGAGCTCCTCGCCGGGCCCGAGCCATCGCCGTCGCGCCATCTGGTGCAGCACACGCACGGCCCGCCGGGGATCGGCGTCGAGGACGTACGCGACGAAGGCGTCGGGTGTCTGTGGCTCGACCCCGGACCGCTCGAGCGAGCGCGCGAGACCGGCGTCCGTGGTGACGACGACGTCGGCCTGTGCGAACAGCGCCACCGCCGTCAGGTGCGCGTCGCGGGGATCGCTGACGTACGGCACCTCGCGCAGCACCGTGGCGGGCCAGCTCACCCGTGCCTCGGGGAAGGCCGTGTCGAGTTCGGAGAACAGGAAGTCCCGCGCCGGGCGCGACATGTGCGCCGGCAGCCTCCGCTCCACCTCGGCGACGATGCCGTCGCTCCAGTAGGGCCGGTACAGCGCGTCCTCGGCGAGGGCGAGCAGCACGTCGCGCACGCGCGGCGGCGTCAGTGCCGGCGCGTCGAGTACCGCCCGGATCGGCACGATCGTTCCCCCTAGAAGTCGTCGTCGTACAGGCCGTCGCGCCGGCTCAGGTCGGCGACGGCGTCCAGGGCCCGGCTCCGGGCTTCGGCCCTCCGGGCGGCACAGGCGAGGACGTCGGCGCGGCGGATGCGACGGTGCAGGCCGTGGAACCGGGAGGGCAGGGTGCCGTCGTCGACGAGACGGGCCACGTACGCCCGGCCGACACCGAGCACGTCCGCCGCCTGTGCCGTGGTCAGCAGCGCGGGCACCGGGACGATGGTCACCGCGGCGTCGGCTCCGGACTCGTCGAGGATGCGGGCGAGTGCCACGCCGGCCGCAGCCGCGTCGAAGGGTCCCAGGGTCACGGCGGCGATCGTGTCAGGCGAGGGCGGCCGGCGCAACGATTGCCTCCGGGATCAGACCCGGAGCCGGCGCGAGGCGAACTGCTTGAAGTACTCGGCCTTGGCGGGCGGGACCAGGGCCGGCAGCATCAGTCCCCACGCGTTCTCGAGGTATTCGACGAGGGCCTCACGACAGTCGAGCGCCGCCGCGACCATGCGTACCCCGGTGAGCACCTGCAGGAGGAACAGACCGACCATGTCGGGGTCCACGTCCTCGTTCAGGTCACCTTCGGCCAGGGCGCGCTTCGCGAGGTCGCGCATCGTCGCCAGCCAGGTGTCGAACAGGCGGTCGCCGGTCCCCCGGTAGTCCCCGATCTCCACGGCCAGGCGGAACATCGCCCGGACGACCGGATCGTTCCGGGACAGGTCGACGGTGAGGACGGACAGCTCGATCAGTGTCTCGAGGGCCGGGGTGCGGTCGTTGATGGTCGTCACCGCGGCCTCGGCGAGACGCGCGAAGCCCGCGTCGACGACGCCGCGGGCGAGCTCTTCCTTGGACGCGAAGTGGAAGTACAACGCACCTTTGGTGACGCCGGACTCCTGGATGATCTCGTTGAGGCTGGCGTTCGCGTAGCCGAGGTTCATGAAGATCTCCGCGGCACCGCGGACCACGGATTCGCGGGTGACTTCCGCGCGGACCTGCCGAGCCATTCACGGCCTCCCGGACGGGCTCGTACGCAGGAGACGATCCGGGCGATCGGCGCCGATCGCCGCTCGGTTGATCACCGCGATCACCTGGCATCCCTTCTCGAGTCGGCTGGGCAACGATACCACCTGGTAGAGGGACGATCGGGGGACTGCGCCACCGGCTCAGGAGGTCCCGAGCTGCGGGTCCGCCTCGAGGTGCGTAAGTCCGTTCCAGCACAGGTTCACCAGGTGGGCGGCCACGACCTCCTTCGACGGGCTGCGCTCGTCCAGCCACCAGGTCGCGGCCGTCGCGACCATGCCCACCAGTGCCTGCGCGTAGAGCGGAGCCAGGTCCGGGTCGAAGCCGCGGCGGGAGAAGTCGCCGGCGAGGATGTGCGCCACCTGCCGCACCGCCTCGTTCAGCAGGGACGAGTACGTGCCCTCCTCCGCGGTGACCGGGGAGTCCCGCACGAGGATGCGGAAGCCGTCGGTGCGTTCCTCGACGTAGGTGAGCAGGGCCAGCGCCACCCGCTCGACCCGGACGCGCGAGCGGTTCTGCGTCAGGCTCGCGCTGATCATCGACATCAGGGTCGACATCTCCCGGTCCACGACGACGGCGTACAGCCCCTCCTTGCCACCGAAGTGCTCGTAGACCACCGGCTTGGAGACCTGGGCCCGATGGGCGATCTCCTCGATCGACGCCGCCTCGTAGCCGCGCTCGGCGAAGATCGCCCGGCCGATCTCGATGAGCTGTTCCCGGCGCTGGGTGCCCGTCATCCGGACCCGCGGGCTGCGGTCGGCGTGGTTCTGCGACGGTTTCGACACGTAGTACATCCTTTCCGGCACCCGGCCGGACCCCGGGGCCACCGGAAAACCCCGGGGACGACGCGCGGCGGGTTGCGCTCAGCCTATCCGGGACGACGACGCGCCCGGCCCCGCGTTCGACTCCGGGCGTGGCGGCATGCGAGGATCACAGACGCATGACCGGGGCGTCGGCGCCGGGAATGCGGCAGTCCGCCGTGGTGTAATCGGCAGCACCTCTGATTTTGGTTCAGATAGTTCAGGTTCGAGTCCTGGCGGCGGAGCAGGGCAGTCGGGGCCCGTGAGCTCCCCTGCCGGTGCCGAACCTGCGCATGTCGAACGTCGAGGGAGCTTCATGCAAGTGCAGACCGCAGTTGTCGTCCTGGCGGCCGGAGCGGGTACGCGAATGCGGTCCAAGACCCCGAAGGTGCTGCACACCCTCGGGGGCCGCACGATGCTCGCCCATTCGCTGCACGCGGCCGCGGAGCTGGACCCGGACCACCTCGTGGTGGTCGTCGGGCACGAGCGCGAGCGGGTGTCCGCCGCGACCGCCGACATCGCCGAGACGCTCGACCGCAAGGTGTCGATCGCGGTCCAGGACCGGCAGCTCGGCACCGGGCATGCGGTGCAGTGCGGGCTCGACGCCCTGCCCGGCGACTTCTCCGGCGTGGTCGTCGTCACCAACGCCGACGTCCCGCTGCTCGACGGCCACACCCTCGAGGCGCTCGAAGCCGAGCACCTCGCCGAGCCGATGCAGTCCGCGGTGACCGTCCTGACGTTCCTCGCCGACGATCCCACCGGGTACGGCCGCATCGTCCGGAACGGCCACGGCGAGATCCGCGAGATCGTCGAGGAGGCCGACGCCGACGCCGAACAGGCCGCCATCGACGAGGTCAACGCCGGCATCTACGCCTTCGACGCCGAGTTCCTCCGCAGCGCACTGACCCGGCTGCGGGCCCACAACGCCCAGGGCGAGCTGTACCTGACGGACGTGGTCACGATCGCGCGGCAGGACGGCCGGGCGGTGTTCGCCGCCCAGCTCGCCGACGCGACGAAGGTCGCGGGCGCGAACGACCGGGTGCAGCTCGCCGCGCTCGCGGCGCAGCTGAACCGGCGCACCCTCGAGCACTGGATGCGCGCGGGCGTGACCGTCGTCGACCCGGCCAGCACCTGGGTGGACGTGGACGTCGTCCTCGCCCGGGACGTGACCCTGCTCCCCGGGGTGCAGCTGCACGGCCGGACCGTGGTCGGCGAGGACGCGGTGATCGGCCCGGACACCACGCTGACGAACGTGCGGGTCGGTGCCGGAGCGTCGGTGGTGCGCACCCACGGTTCGGACTCCGTGATCGGCGAGGGGGCGACCGTCGGTCCGTTCGCCTACCTGCGTCCGGGCACCGACCTCGGCGAATCCGGCAAGATCGGCACCTTCGTGGAGACGAAGAACGCCGAGATCGGGCCGCATTCGAAGGTGCCGCACCTGACCTACGTCGGCGACGCCACCATCGGCGAGCACTCGAACATCGGGGCTTCGAGCGTGTTCGTCAACTACGACGGCGTGCACAAGTCGCACACGGTCGTCGGATCCCACGTCCGGACCGGATCGGACACCATGTTCGTGGCGCCCGTGACGGTCGGCGACGGCGCCTACACCGGCGCCGGCACGGTCCTGCGCCGCAACGTTCCACCGGGGGCGCTTGCGGTGTCGGGTGCGCCACAGCGCAATATTGAAGGCTGGGTCCAGCGGAACCGCCCCGGGACCCCCGCGGCCGAGGCAGCGACTGCAGCACGGCAGCAGCAAGAGATCGAACGGCAAAAGGACGGCCAGGACCAGTGACCTCCAATTGGATCGACAACCAGAAGAACTTGATGCTCTTCTCCGGCCGGGCCCACCCCGAGCTGGCGGAGCAGGTGGCGAAGGAGCTCGACGTCCAGGTCACCCCGCAGACCGCGCGGGACTTCGCCAACGGCGAGATCTTCGTGCGGTTCGAGGAGTCCGTCCGCGGCTCCGACGCGTTCGTGCTGCAGAGTCACCCGTTCCCGCTCAACCAGTGGGTGATGGAACAGCTCATCATGATCGACGCGCTCAAGCGAGGATCGGCCAAGCGCATCACCGCCGTTCTGCCGTTCTACCCCTATGCCCGCCAGGACAAGAAGCACCGCGGCCGTGAGCCCATCTCCGCTCGCCTGATCGCCGATCTGCTCAAGACCGCCGGCGCGGACCGCATCATCACCGTCGACCTGCACACCGACCAGATCCAGGGCTTCTTCGACGGCCCCGTCGACCACATGCACGCCCAGGGCCAGCTCGCCGAGTACATCCGCGACAAGTACGGCGTCGAGAACATCGCCGTGGTCTCCCCCGACTCCGGTCGCGTCCGCGTCGCCGAGAAGTGGGCCGACACCCTCGGCGGTGCCCCGCTGGCGTTCATCCACAAGACCCGCGACCCGCTCGTGCCGAACCAGGTCAAGTCCAACCGTGTCGTCGGCGAGGTCGAGGGCCGCACCTGCATCCTCATCGACGACATGATCGACACCGGCGGCACGATCGCCGGCGCCGTGAAGATCCTGAAGGAGGCCGGCGCGGGCGACGTCGTCATCGCCGCCACCCACGGTGTGCTCTCGCATCCGGCCTCCGAGCGCCTGGCGTCGTGCGGCGCCAAGGAGGTCATCGTCACCAACACGCTGCCGATCGACGACGAGAAGCGTTTCCCGACGCTCACCGTCCTGTCGATCGCACCGCTGCTCGCGCGCACCATCCAGGAGGTGTTCGAGAACGGCTCGGTGACGTCGCTGTTCAACGGTTCCGCGTAGCCGCGGGAGGCGGTGTACTTTCGGACCGTCACCGGACCGAAAGGACACCCGGCATGTTCACCGGCTTCCCCGTTGCCGCCCTCGACTTCTACGAGGATCTCGAGGCGGACAACAGCAAGCCGTTCTGGGCCGCGCACAAGGCCGTCTACGACGACTGCGTGCGCGGCCCGATGCTTGCGCTGCTCGCGGAGCTCGAACCGGAGTTCGGAGCGGGCAAGGCGTTCCGCCCGCACCGCGACGTGCGCTTCAGCACGGACAAGTCGCCGTACAAGACCCATCAGGGCGGCTTCGTGCAGACCGGGCCCGGCGTCGGCTTCTACGTGCAGATCGACGCGGCCGGGCTGCGGGTCGCCGGCGGCTTCTACCGGGGCTCGTCCGACCAGGTCGCCGCATACCGTGCCGCCGTGGACGATTCGCGCCGCGGACCGCGACTCGAACCGCTCGTCCGGCGGCTGCACCGGGCCGGGTACGAGATCGGTGGCGAACGGCTGAAGACCCGTCCGCGCGGTGTCGCCGAGGACCACCCCCGACTCGACCTGCTGCGGCACAAGTCCCTCACCGCCGCGCGGGCACACCCCTCGCCCGAGTGGATCGACACCCCGCGCACCCTCGACGAGGTGCGCTCCGCCTGGCGCGACGTCCGGCCCCTCGTGGAGTGGCTGACCGCCGCCACCGCCACCTGAAAAGCGTTCGCATCGCGGACGATCCGGGGGTTTCGGTGCCGTACCGATCGGTACGGAAAGTGCTGTGGCACAAGAGTTTGCCGCCCGTACACCTGCCGTCGGCATGATCTTCGTCACGCCGACACCTTCAGTCGCAGGTCGCGCCGGACCCACCCGAGCGGACCCCACCGGTCTTCACTTAAGGTGGCTCCTCGTGATCGACGCGCGAACCCTCGAGGCCCCCACCGAAAACGCGAAACTCGAGACCGTCCGACGGTGGAAACCCGGAGCCTGCGTCTGGTGCGGCGACACCGAGTCCGTCGAGCCGTTCCGTAACGAACCCCGTTGCGGCACTTGCCGCACGCACGAATCCATCATCGACGAGGCCCGCAAGTTCGTCGGCATGTACGGTCTGCGCCCCATCGGCGGCACACTGCAGTCGGACGACGAGGAGGAGTACGAGCACCGCAAGGCCGCCCGCGACTCGCGCCGCGTCCTCAACGACATCCGGCTCGCCGAGCAACCCGATCCCGCCCTCGTGCGCAAGGCCCTGCGCCCCCGCGCCGCCGCCGTCGTCGCCGAGACCGTGCGCCGGCCCGCCACCCCGCGCACGCCCTCGGTGCGCCCGTCGCAGCGCGCCGCCGAACCGGCGCCGGTACGCACCGGCGGCGTCGACGTCGACGAGATCCAGAACCGCGCCCTCGCGCTGCTCGATCAGCTCTCCGCGATCGATGCGCAGCTCGCGCTCGTCGCCGAGCAGTCCGGCCTCGCCGCCCGCGCCCGCCGCGGCGACCTCGAGAAGCAGAAGGCCACCATCCTGCGCACCCTGGCCGCCCTGGAGAAGGCGCGGCTCAGCGCGACGAGGTAGGAGCTCTCGCCCCCAGGGGAGGTTGTCGCGGCACCGTCCGGTGCCGCAGTCGACAACCTCCCCTCGTCGTCTGTAACGCCTGGTCGGACTACGCAAACCGGACATCCCTCTCCTCGGCCCGGAAGAGACCGGGTAGTCTGCCCGTGCCGAGGGGTCTGTCGGGGACACCGGGGACAACGGTGGAGACCGCACATGCCGGCGTGCGTCGACAGACCGAGCGAGAGGAGTTGCCGTGAGTGTCCCCGGCGCCGTCCGTACCGGGGTACCGACGTGGCGGACGCTGGCCACCGCCGTGCCCCGCGCCCGCCTGTTCGACATGCTCGACCGCGGGTCCGCGCTCACGGTGGTCCACGCACCGGGCGGATTCGGCAAGAGCACGCTCCTGGCCACGTGGCTGCACCGGGGCGGCGCACCCGAACGCGACATCGCGTGGGTGCCGGTGGCGGACGACGCGGCACCGGACCGCATCTGGTCCGACGTCTGCACGGTGCTGGGCGAACACGTCGCGCCCGGTGACCCGGCCGAACAGCTCGCCGAGGTCCTCCGATCCCGCCCGGCGCCGTCCCTGCTCGTCCTGGACGGGCTCCCCGCCACCGCGCTCGACGACCTGCTGCCGGCGATCCGGCACCTGCTCGACCGCTGCCCGTCCGTCGACGTCGCCGTCTGCGTACGGGGCAGCGCCGCATCGGCGGGCGGCGGC
>NZ_AJFC01000081.1:0-6721 GCF_000256505.1 Rhodococcus sp. P14
CCACGGCCGGCGTGGACTGCACGTTCGTCTCCGCCCACGATCTGCGGTTCACGCCGCGCGAGACCGCGGAGTTCTTCCGCGCCGCCGGGGTGGAGCTCGCGGCCGACGAGTACGGCGACCTCTGCCGCGCGCTGGGCGGGTTGCCGCAGTTGATCTCGGGTGCGCTGAACGTCGCGCGGCTGCACCGGGGCGCACCGGTCGACCAGGAGGGCCGGCCGTCGCCCGAACTGGCCGTCGCCATCGCCGGGTCCGCATCGGTTCTGCTCGACACGCTGACCGCCGAGGAGCGCGCGTTCGCGCTGCGCGTGGTCGCCGCCCGTGCTCTCGACGCGGAACTCGCCGCCGAGCTCACCGGCCGGTCGGACGCGGCCGGACTTCTCGACCGGCTCGAAGCGCGGGGCCTGCTCGTCGTCGACGAGGCAGCCGAGACCCGGACGTGGGCGTGGCCGTCGGCCCTGCGGCTCGCGGTGCTCGACCAGGCCCGGCAGGAGGAACCCGGGCGGGTCGACGAGCTGATGACCGTGCTCGCGCGCCGCCATCGGGACGCGGGCCGGCCGGCGCCGGCCGCGACGTATGCGGCCGAGGCCCGCAACTGGGCGATGGCCGCGGGCATCGTCGAACGCAGCTGGGGCCAGATGGTCGCCGAGCATCTCGAGGAACTCATTCTCGTGCTGCGGACGATTCCCGAGGACTTTCTGCAGGACTACCCGGCCGTGCTCGCCGGGCGGGCACTGTTCGTGCAGATGCTCGCCGACCATCCCATCCTGCGGGCCTCGCTCCCCGGCGAGCCCGACGAACTGCACGCACTCGGCGCCGGGCCGGACGCCGCGAACGTCCTGCACCTGGCGACCGTGCAGTCGCTCGCGCTGCGGGTCGCCGGCGACTACGTCCGGGGTGCCGCGTGCACGCGGCGGCTCGAACCCCTGGTGCAGAGCATGCTCGCGCACCAGCCGGACAACATCACCCCGCAGTTGCCGCTGCTGCGCGTCCAGTGGGCGATCACCTTCCAGCTCGCCGCGGATCTCGCCGAATCCAACCGGCAGTTCGAATCGGCCTACCGGGGCGGCGTCGCCGCGGGCACCCCGTACATCGTCCAGAACGCCGCCGGCAGTTCGGCGCTGAACTGGGCACTGGTCGGCGACGTGCCGCGTGCCCGCCGGTGGCTCGCCCGGGAGGCGACGGCGGAACCGTCCGACGGGCTCTTCGGCGAACTCGTCAAGGTCGGCGGCCGGGTCGCCACTGCCCTGACCCATCTCGACGCCCTCGACGTCGACGCGGCCGAGGCGATGATCGACCTGCTCGGCGCGCCCAGCGACCGGGAGGAGCTGTGGGGATTCGTCGCCTACGCCCACGCCCAGCACGCGCTGCTCACCGTCGAGGCGTACGCGGGTCTGACGTGGTTGCACCACACCGTCGCCGGCCACGCCCATCGGCACGGCGACGGCGCGTTCTCCCGAACGCTGCTCACCGCGACGGAGATCGACCTGCACCTGGCTCTCGGCAACGGCAACCTGGCGCGCGCCGTGGCAGATCTCGAGCCCCGGCACCACCCGATCCTCGTCGTGCCGGACGCTCGGGTGGATCTGCTCGGCGGGAATCCCGGCCGGGCCGTCAAGAAGCTCGCGCGGGTGTCCTGGCCGGACTGCGGCTTCCCGCGGGCCCACCTCGAGGCGCTGCTGCTCGAGGCCGCCGCCCAGCTCGACCTGGGTAATCCGGGGGCCGCGGCCGTGTGCTGGGAGCGCGCCTGCGCCCTCGGGCAGACGCTGGGCAATCGGCGCGCGTTCACCACCGTGCCGGACCGGCACCGGCGCGAACTCGAAGAGCGCAGCGGAATTGCGGTGCCCGGCGGTCCCGTCGGGGCGGTGTTCCCGGACGAGGTCGCACGGGTCGAGCTGTCCCCGCGGGAGAGGGAGGTGCTCGCGCTACTGGCCGAGGGATGCCCGCAGAGCGAGATCGCCCGCCTCCTGTTCGTCTCTCCGAACACGGTCAAGACGCAGCTGCGCAGCATCTATCGCAAGCTCGGGGTTCACACACGGGTCGAGGCGATCACCCGCGCGCGCGAGCTGCGGCTGCTGCCCGTCACCAGCGATCTCTAGACCCGCCCCACGGGCGGTAGGTCTCGCCGCCGCCCGCCCGACCCGAGCGGAGGTATCGCTCACCCGCTCGGACCGACGCAACGGCACAGGCGCTCGGCTCCGGGGAAGGTCAGGCCGGCTTGTGGGCGAGCACCCGGAACACGATGCCCATCCGCCCGGTGCGGTGCACGTCGTCGACGACGAACCCGGCCTCGGTGAGATAGGGCGCCGGGTCGCGGAGCAGGTGGTCGGCGCCGAAGCGGATGCTGAGCGGCTCGATGCCCCGCTGCAGGGCACGCAGCACCCGGTTCGTCGACGGCCCGTGCTCGGCGAGCACGATCCTGCCCCCGGGGACGAGCACGCGGTACGCCTGGGCCGCGGCGCGGGCCGGGTCGGGCACGGTGCAGAACGTGAAGGTCGAGAGCACGGTGTCCGCGCTCGCGTCGGGCAGGTCGAGGGCCTGCACGTCGCCCTCGCGCAGTTCGACGCGCGGGTCGGCGGCGGCCTTCGTCCGGGCGAGGTCGAGCATCCTCGGCGAGATGTCGACGCCGACGACGTGTTCGACCTCGGGTCCGTAGAGCGGCAGGTTGAGGCCCGTGCCGACGGCGAGTTCGACGACGCGGCCGCGAGCCTGCGCGGCCGCCCAGTGCCGGGCGGGGCCGAGTATCAACCGCTCGACCAGGCTCATGCCGCGGTCGTAGTTCTTCGACATCTCGTCGAAGATCCGCGAGACGCGGGCGTTCTCGTTCTCGACCTGCTCCGAATCGGTCACTGTGTCTCCTCACCGAAGTGTCACCGCCGACGGTACCGGCGTACCGTCCCGGCTGTGACCGAACCGATCCCGGAACAGCGCCGCGTCCTGACCGTACTGGTGGCCGCGCAGATTCTCAGCGGCGCGGGCCTGGCGGCCGGCGTGACCGTCGGCGCGCTCCTCGCGCAGGACATGCTGGGCAGCACGAGTCTCGCCGGGGTGCCCAGCGCCCTGTTCACGATCGGGTCGGCGGCGGCGGCCGTCGCCGTGGGGCGGATCTCGCAGCGCGCCGGGCGCCGTGGCGGGCTGACGTTCGGGTACGCCACCGGCGCGCTCGGCAGCGCGGGTGTGGTGGCCGCCGCGGCGCTCGACACCGCGGTGCTGCTGTTCGCGGCCCTGTTCGTCTACGGAGCGGGCACCGCGACGAGCCTGCAGGCGCGCTACGCCGGCGCCGACCTGGCCGCTCCGGAGCGCCGGGGGCGCGCGGTGAGCACGGTGCTGGTGGCGACGACGCTCGGGGCGGTGGTCGGCCCGAACCTGACCGCCGTCATGGGCGACGCCGCCGAATCCTGGGGCATTCCCCGGCTGTCCGGGCCGTTCGTGCTCTCCGGCGTCGCCTACGGGCTCGCCGCGGTCGTCCTGTGGGTCCTGCTGCGTCCGGATCCGCTCCTGCTCGCCCGCAGCCGCGCGGCGGCCGCGGAGCCGGCGCCGGACGGCGAGCGGCCGGCCGTGGCCCGGCAGTGGTCGCCCGCGGTGACCGCCGGGGTGGTGGTGATGATCGTGACACAGCTCGTGATGGTGGCGGTGATGACGATGACGCCGATCCACATGCGCGACCACGGGCACGACGTCGGGGCGACGGGCGTGGTCATCGCGATCCACGTCGCGGCGATGTTCCTGCCGTCCCCGATCGCGGGGATGCTCGTGGACCGGGTCGGGCCCTACCGGGTCGCGGCCGCCGCGGGACTCGTCCTGCTGGCCTCCGGGGTGTCGGCGGCGCTGGCCCCGCCGCATTCGGTGCCCGCCCTCGCGTTCGCGCTGGGCCTGCTCGGTTTCGGGTGGAGCCTGGGCCTGGTGAGCGGCACCGCGCTCGTCACCGATGCGGTGCCGCTCGAGTCCCGCGCGGCCACGCAAGGCACCGCGGACCTGTTCGTCGCGCTGGCGGGGGCGGGCGGCGGTCTGGGTTCGGGTCTGGTCGTCGCGGCGGCGGGGTTCCCGGCGCTGGCGCTGACCGGTGCGGCGGTGTCGCTGGTGATCCTTCCGGTCCTCGCGCGACGGTCCGCCGCGCAGCCCGCCCTCCGCTAGCGGGTCAGGCCGGCACCGCGACCGCTCGTCGCGCCACCCGCAGATCCACCAGCCACACCAGGGCGGTCGCGGCGGCCGCCGCGACACCGAACAGGCACACCCCGGTCCAGCCGGCGCTCGTCCACGCGAGCGCGCCGAGCGCCGAACCGGCCGCGGCACCGATGAAGTACGTCGTCATGTACACCGCGTTGATGCGGGAGCGGGCCGCGGGCGCCAGCGCGTAGACGATGCTCTGGTTGCTGATGTGGACGGCCTGCAGTGCCAGGTCGACCGCGACCATCCCGATCAGGAACCACGCCAGCGAGTGCGCTCCGGCCGCCAGCGCGGCCCAGGACACGACGAGCACCGCCGCGCCGGCGCCGGAGGCGAGCTGCGCGAGGCCACGGTCGGCGAGGCGGCCGGTGAGGTTGGCCATCACCGCGCCGGCGACCCCGGCCAGGCCCACCAGCCCGATCTGCACCTCGTCGAATCCGTAGGGTTCGCCGGACAGCAGGAACGCCATCGTGGAGAAAAGGGCGCTCACGGATGCGAAGGACAGGGCGCCGAGCACCGACCGGGTCCGCAGCCGCGGCTGGGTGCGCACGAGGGTGCCGAGCGAACGCAGGGTGGTCCCGTAGCCGATGCGCTCGGCAGGGCGCGACGTCGGCAGCGCTCGCCACAGGGCGAGCGCGACGAGGACCATCACGGCGGCGCTCACCCGGTAGACGGTGGCCCACCCGCCGAGGCCGGCGAGCAGCCCGGCGACGCTGCGGGCGAGCAGGATGCCGAGCACCAGGCCGCTCATCACCGTCCCGACGGCCTGCCCACTGCGCTCCGGTTCGGCCAGGGTGGCGGCGAACGGCACCAGCACCTGCGCGGCCACCGAGAACAATCCCGCGATCGCCGTGCCGACGGCCAGCACCGCGATGGTCGGAGCGAAACCGCTCAGCGCCTGGCCGGCCGCGGCGGCGAGCATGAGCCCCACCGTGAGGCGGCGCTTGTCGAACATGTCGCCGAGCGGCACCAGGAACAGCAGCCCGAGGCCGTAGGAGACCTGGGCGACGGTGACGGTGGCCGCGGCGGCGGAGTGGGAGGTGCCCAGGGCGACGGCGATCGAGTCGAGCAGCGGCTGGTTGAAGTAGTTGCCGCCCACGCACAGGCCGGTGGCCGCCGCCATCAACAGCAGGACGGGGGTGGTCAGCACGGGTCGCGGGGACGTCACGTCTGCCAGCCTCGCGCGGCCGGGACCGCGCTGTCCAACCGGCGTCGCGTCGGCGGCCGGGACCGCGCGGGTCAGCTGCGGCTCGCGCCGATCAGCGCGAACCGGCCGTCGGGATCGATCCACTCGCGCCGTACGACGAACCCGGCCTCGGTCAGTTCGCGGCCCATGCCGTCGAGCCGGAACTTGGCGGAGATCTCGGTGCGCAGATGCTCGCCCTCCTCGAACGCGATCTCGAGGTCGAGGCCGGGAATCCGGACCGTCATGGGCTCGGTGGCCTCGAGTCGCATCTCGATCCACTCGTTGATCGGGTCCCACACCGCGACGTGCCGGAACTTCCCGGGTTCGAAGTCCGCGCCGAGCCGGGCATTGAGCACGTTCAGCACGTTGCGGTCGAACTCCGCGGTGACCCCGGCGGCGTCGTCGTAGGCCGGCACGAGCACGTCGGGATCGGTGACGAGGCCGATTCCGAGCAGTAGCCACTCCCCCGGCTCGAGCACCGCGGCGAGGTCGGTGAGGAACGCGGCGCGCTCGGTGGGCGCCAGGTTGCCGATGGTGCCGCCGAGGAATGCGATCAGGCGGCGTCCGCCGCCGGGCAGATGCGTGAGCGATCCGGTGAAGTCGCCGACGACGCCCCGCACGGTCAGGTCCGGGTATTCGACGGAGAGCCGGGTCACCGCGGACTGCAGGGCGACCTCGGAGACGTCCTGCGGTACGTACGTATGGATGTACGGTCGCAGCGCGTCGAGCAGGATCTCCGCCTTCTCCGAGGATCCCGATCCGAGCTCGACGAGCATCTCGGGCCGCGCCTCGTCGGCGAGCTCCGACGAATGTTGTTGCAGCAGAGACCGTTCGGTGCGGGTGGGATAGTACTCCGGCAGCCGGGTGATCTGATCGAACAGCTCGCCGCCGCGCTCGTCGTAGAGCCACGTCGGCGAGAGCCACTTCGGCGACGACGTCAGCCCGCGGCGCGCGTCGGCCCGCAGCGACTCGTCGAGTTGCTCCGGCGTCAGGTACACGTCCACCGTCATGAGACGGCCACCTCCATGGGGGACACGATGAGGTGCCCCGGTCGGGCGCTGACCAGGTGCCGGTCCGGCACCTGGCGCCAGCGCGGATCGTCGTCGTACGGTTCCGAGGACACCACGGCGACGTCCTCGTCGACGAGGGTCCACAGCGAGTGGTACCAGGCCGTCGCCCACAGCCCGGAACCGTTGCCCAGCAACAGGTTCAGCCGCGAAGCCGGGGCGACGTCGAGCACGTCGTGCACGAGCCGCATCAACGCCTGCTCGGGCCGCGAGGAACGCAGCCGCGAATACAACAGCAGCCACAGCGCGGCGGCGTCGGTGGGCGACTCGAGCCGCAGCAGTTCGGCCACCGGCAGGGGGGCGG
>NZ_AJFC01000082.1:0-26163 GCF_000256505.1 Rhodococcus sp. P14
GCGCTCGGCCAGCGAGACGAGCGACCCGGGCCAGCCGCGGACGACGCCGTTGAGGCTGAACGCCCAGCCGTCGCGGGTGAACGGGGCGCACGCCGAGCGCTCCACCGGCATGCCTTCCGTCGCCGAACGCAGCGACGCCATGACGGCTCCGGCGCTGATATGCGAAAGACCTTCGGCGACAAAGGGATCGGACCAGATGGGGGTGGGGTTCCGATAGCGGCCGAAGCCGTCCGCACCCCACCATGCCACCCCGAACCCGTCGGCGTTGATCGTGCCGCCGCCACGCATGTCCTTCGGCGCCCACGACTGGCGCACCAGCGACCGGGGTCCCTCGGTCACCAGGGAACTCACCGAGCGGACCGGCCCGAGGTATCCCAGGTGTCTACACATCCGGCACGTCCCGCGCGCAGCGGAAGCCGGCGAAGATCTGCCGCCGGATCGGCAGGTCCCAGTTGCGGAAGGTGCCGCGGCAGGCTGCAGGGTCGGTGCCGAAGGAGCCGCCGCGCAGCACCCGGAAGTCGCCCCCGAAGAACACCTCCGAGTACTCCCGGTACGGGAAGGCCGCGAATCCGGGGTACGGTTCGAATCCGGACGCCGTCCATTCCCACACGTCCCCGATCAGCTGGTGCACCCCGAGACGCGACGCACCCGCGGGGTACGCCCCGACGACGGCCGGCTCGAGGTGCCGCTGGCCGAGGTTGGCGTGGGCCTCGGTCGGTTCCTCGTCGCCCCACGGGTAGCGCCGGCTCTGCCCGGTCAGCGGGTCCCAGCGGGCGGCCTTCTCCCACTCGGCCTCGCTGGGCAACCGGCGTCCGGCCCAGCGGGCGAACGCCTCGGCCTCGTGGAAGCACACGTGCACGACGGGCTCGTCGGGGTCGAGCGGCACCGTCACCCCGAACCGGCGGCGCCACCACGTGCCCGCGTCGTCGCGGGTCCAGAACTGGGGAGCCTCGAGTCCCGCCTGCTCGCGGTGCAGCCACCCCTGCGGGCTCCACAGTTCCCGGCGGGCGTAGCCGCCGTCGGCGAGGAACTCGAGATAGCGCCCGTTGGTGACCGGCACGGTGTCGATCGCGAAGGCCGGCACGTACACCCGGTGCGCGGACCGCTCGTTGTCCAACGCCCACGGATCCGTCGACGTCCCCATCTCGAACTCCCCGCCCGGGATCAGCACCTCCGCCGCGGCCGGTGCTTCGGCGCGCCGCGGTGCCGGCGGCGCGTCGAGGACCGGGGGCCCCGCCCGCAGCTGGTGTGTCGCGAGCATCGTCTCCGCGTGCTGCACCTCGTGCTGGACACTCATCGCGAACACGAAACCCTCGCGGGTGAGGTCGGTGTCGAAGCGGCACCGCGCCAGCACGTCCGCCGTGTGCGCGCGGACCTCCGCCGCGTAGTCGCGGGCCGCCCGCGGCCCGAGCAGCGGCAGCGCGGGCCGGTCCGCCCGCGAATGGCGGAAGGCGTCGTAGAGGTCGTCGACGTCCGGGCGCACACCGTCGTGACCGCCGGCCGCCCGGAGCAGCCAGCGTTCCTCCTGGTTGGCGATGTGCGCGAGGTCCCACACGAGGGGACTCATCAGCGGTGAATGCTGGGCCGTGAGTTCCGCGTCGTCGATGTCGGTCAGCGCGAGCACCCGCGCCCGCGCCCGCGCGAGGTCCCGGTCGAGCCGGGCATGCAGACCGCTCACCGATCCTGGACCTCCGGGGTGCGACCGCGGCAGCACCGCTCCGCCGCCGCGTCCAGCGCCGCGGTGAACCGCATGTCCGGCGACGCCTCCGCGGCGAGGGCGAGCAGTCCGACCGCCGCGGCCCGGATCTCGAGATCCGCGAGTCCGAACTCGGCCGCCTCCTGCCAGCGATCCACGACGGGGGCGGCGACGGCCAGGGCCTCGTCCATGACGGCCGGCGAGGTGAGCAGTGCCTCGACCGCGGCGACCGGGACCTGCCACAGGGCCCCCGGCTGCGCGTCGATGTACCGGACCTCGAGGTGTCCGGCGGGACGCACCGGCGGGAACAGGGTGGTCAGGTGGTAGTCCAGGTCGGCGACGGTGGGCCGGCGCCCGATCTCGTCGTCCAGGTCGCCACCCAGCCAGTCCGCGAACGACGCGCCGGGCGGCGCATGCCAGTCCCCGCCGGTCGCGCGCACACACAGCAGCGGCGCGTCCAGCGCCCACGCCGGGTAGCGCGCCGGATCGGGCACGGGGGTGGTGCGGTCGGCGTCCAGCGCCAGCCAGGTGCGCATCCGCTGCGACGCCCAGTTCCCGTCCGGTGCCCCACGCAGCGAAGGCGAACACGCGAACGCGGCCACCAGCGCCGGTCCGACGGCGTGCAGTACCCGCCACCGCCGGGCCAGCTCGTCGTCGTCGGCGCCGGCGTCGACGCTCACCTGGGTGGCGGCGGTGCTGTTCATCATCAGCCGGCCCAGCGGCCCGATCCGATCGAACCGCAGTTCCATCGCGCTGTAGCGGGGAGTGCGCAGCAGCCGCTGCGGTGGGCGCAGCCCGTCGGCCGCCGCGTCGATCAGGTCCACCGACCGGCGCGCCAGCAACGCACCCAGCATGCGGGCGTCGGCGGTGAGACGATCGCAGACCTGCCGCGCCGAGACACACGGCACGCTCGACAGTTCCACCTGCCCACCCGGCTCGAGGGTCACGGCGCTGCCCGACGGCAACGGCCGCGCCGAGGAGCCGGGAGCCAGCTGCCGGGGGGCGTGCGGACCGAGGGCCTCGAGGATGGCCTGCAACTCCGGCCGGGCGCGAGTGCCGTCGGCCCGGGCGGTGAGCCATTCCAGTTCCACGCCGATCAGCCGGGGCGGCCCGAAGCGGAAGCTCACCCGGCGCACGTGCAGCTCGGCGGCGGTTCGTGAGGCGATGCCGGCGTCCGCGCGCGGCACCGCCGGGTCGACTGTGATCACCACTCGGTCCGCCCCTCCCTCGCCTGTGGGCCAGCTCACGGACGAGCCTAACGTCAACCGGCGACAGGAGGCGGCTGAACGCTCACGCCGCGGCCCGGCGCGTCGCCCGGACGACGACACCGGCCGCGAGCACCACGATGCCGGCCACGACCGCGCTCGGCGGCAGCGTCAGCACCAGGACGACGCATCCGACGACGCCGACGACCTGCAGGAACCGGGGGTAGCGCCGGTTCTCGTCCCGCTGGGTGAAGGCGGCCAGGTTCGCGACGAGGTAGTACACGAGAACACCGAAGGATGAGAATCCGATCACTCCGCGCAGATCGACGGTCGCGACGAGCACGCACACCACCGCGGCGACGGCGAGTTCGGCCCGGTACGGCACCGCGAATCGCGGATGCACCGCGGCGAGCGGCCGCGGCAGATCACCCTGCCGCGCCATCGCGAGCGCGGTGCGGCCGACGCCCGTGACGAGGGCGAGCAGAGCCCCCAGCGACGCCGCCGCGGCCCCGGCGACCACGACGGGCGCCGCCCACGCCCAGCCACCCACGCGGACCGCGTCGAGCAGCGGCGCGCTGCTCGACGCGAGCCGGTCCGGGCCGAGGCATGCGAGCAGGGTCACGCCGACGACGGCGTAGAGCAGCACCACGAAGCCGAGGGCACCGACGATCGCCCGCGGGATGGTCCGGCGCGGCTCGCGCACCTCCTCACCGAGGGTCGCGATCCGCGCGTAGCCGGCGAAGGCGAAGAACAGCAGGCCGGCCGCCTGCAGCACCCCGTAGGCACCGCCGACGGGACCGAACGGATCGGCGGGTTGCGCCCCGGGACCGGCCCAGCTCGCCGTGATCGCGACGGCCAGCGCCACGAGCACGAGGGTCACGATGATGCGGGCGAGCCGGGCCGTGCGCGTGATGCCGCGGTAGTTCACGGCGGTCAGGGCGAGGACCGCGGCGACGGCGACGGGCCGCCGCCACAGTTCCGGCACGATGTAGGAGGCGAACGTCGCGGCCATCGCCGCACAACTGGCGGTCTTGCCGATCACGAAGCCCCAGCCCGCCACGAAACCCCACCACGGCCCGAGCCGTTCCCGCCCGTACACGTAGGTGCCACCGGACGTCGGGTACTGCGCGGCGAGCTGCGCCGACGAGGTGGCGTTGCAGTACGCCACGACCGCGGCGAGGGCCAGGCCGACGAGCAGGCCCGCGCCGGCGGCTGCCGCGGCCGGCGCGAACGCCGAGAACACACCCGCCCCGATCATCGCGCCGAGCCCGATGGCGACGGCGTCGCCGGTGCCGAGCCGGCGTTGCAGGGATTTCGATTCGCTCACGTATACATTCCAAGCACGAAGACATGAACGGGAGGTGCGTCCTCGATGCTCGACCTGCAGCGCGCCCGTCGCGACACGCCCGGCTGCTTCGACCGGGTCTTCCTCGACAGCGCGGGCTCGTCGCTGCCCCCGACCCCGGTGCTGGAGACGACCGTCGCGCACCTGCGACGCGAGGCCGAGGTCGGCGGGTACGTCGCCGCCGCGGAACGCGCCGACGACCTCGCCGCGGTGAAGACCTCGATCGCGCGGCTGATCGGCGCGGAGGCGCCGTCGATCGCCCTCGTCGAGAGCGCCACCCGGGCGTGGGCGAGCTTCTTCTACTCGGTGCCGCTCCGCGCGGGCGACCGGATCCTGCTCACCCGTTCCGAATACGCCAGCAATGCGGTCTCCGCGCTGCAACGGGCCCGGGCGACCGGCGCGACGGTGGAGACGATGCCGACGGACGCGCTCGGCCGCATCGACGTCGACGCCCTCACCCGCACGCTCGACGAGCGGGTCAAACTGGTGTCCGTCGTGCACGCCCCCACCAACGGCGGGCTCGTCAACCCCGTGCGGGAGGTCGCCGACGCGGCGCACGCCGTCGGCGCGCTGGTGCTGCTCGACGCGTGCCAGTCCGTCGGGCAGCTGCCGGTGAGCGTGCCCGAGTTCGACGTCGACGCCCTTTCCGCGACCGGACGCAAGTGGCTGCGCGGACCCCGCGGCACGGGCTTCCTGTACGTCCGCCCCCGGCTGGTCACCGAGCTCGAACCGGCCGTCCTCGATCTGCACAGCGCGCAGTGGACGGCCCCGGGCGAGTACCGCCTCGCCGACGACGCGACGCGGTTCGAGCTGTGGGAGACGAACGTCGCCGCCCGCCTCGGGCTCGGTGCCGCCGTCGACTACCTGCTCGACCTCGGGGTCGACGCGGTGACCGAGGCGGTCGCCTACCGCGCCGAACACCTGCGCGAGGGCCTGGGCCGGATCCCGGGCGTGGCCGTGCGCGACCTCGGGAAGGAGCACAGCGGCATCGTCTCGTTCACCGTCGACGGCTGGGAGCCGCCGCGGCTGCGGGAGGCGCTGGCCGCCGAGGCGATCACGGTCACGGTCAGCGGGCGCGGGTCGACGCTGCTCGAGATGTCGGCGCGACGGCTCGAGTCGGTGGTGCGCGCCTCCCCGCACTACTTCGTCTCCCCCGCCGACGTGGACCGGTTCCTGGCGGCCGTGCGGTCGCTGGCCCGGTCCTGACCGTCCCGGCGACCGGGACGACCGGTTCCGTCCGGCGGCTCACGCGGTCAAGGTGTGCGAATCCCCGCACCACTTCGAGAGGATCGCGATGACCGAGACCAGTCCCGTCCGTCCTGTTCCCGTCGACCGGATCTCCGCCTGGGATCTCGAGGCCGACGTCGTGATCGCCGGGTACGGCATCGCCGGGGTCTGCGCGGCCGTCGGCGCTGCCGACGCCGGAGCCGACGTGCTGGTGCTCGAACGCACCGGCGGGTGGGGCGGCGCCGCCGCCCTCGCGGGCGGCTTCGTCTACCTCGGCGGCGGCACGGCCGTGCAGAAAGCCTGCGGATTCGAGGACTCGGTGGACGACATGCGCGCGTTCCTCACCGCGGCACTCGGACCGGGCGTGGACGAGGAGAAGATCGCCGCCTACTGTGCGGGCTCCGTCGAGCACTTCGACTGGCTCGTCGGCTGCGGTGTGCCGTTCAAGCACGAATTCTGGGGCGAGCCCGGCTGGGAGCCTCCCACCGACGCGGGCCTGCAGTACACCGGCGGGGAGAACTCGGCGCCGTACGCCGCCGTCGCCCGGCCCGCGCCGCGCGGCCACGTGCCGCAGATGAGCAACAAGCGGACCGGTGAGCAGGGCGGCGGCTACATGCTCGTGAAGCCGCTCGCCGAGAAGGCCGAAGCCCTCGGGGTCCGCGCCGAGTACGACGTCCGGGTGCAGACCCTCGTCACCGACGCGTCCGGCCGGGTCGTCGGGGTGCTGGCCAAGCGGTACGGCACCGACCTGGCGATCCGGGCCCGCCGCGGGGTCGTTCTCGCCACGGGCAGCTTCGCCTACAACGACGACATGGTGCGGGCCCACGCCCCGCACCTGGTGGGTCGTCCCGCCGCGTCGATCGAGGAACACGACGGTCGCGCGATCCGGATGGCGCAGGCGCTCGGCGCCGACTTGGCCCACATGAACGCCACCGAGGTGGCGTTCTTCTGCGATCCCCAGCTGATCGCGCGGGGCATTCTCGTCAACGGTCGCGGCCAGCGGTACGTGCCCGAGGACACCTACCCGGGCCGCATCGGGCAGCTGACCCTGCTGAAGAACGACAACGAGGCGTTCCTCGTCATCGACGAGGAGTCGTACGAGGCCGGGGTCGCCGCCCCGACGTCGTCGGCGCAGCTGCGCCACCAGCCGAAGTGGGTGTGCGAGACCGTCGCGGAACTCGAGGCCGAGATGGGTCTGCCCGAGCGGGCGCTGCAGTCCACGGTGGAGGTGTACAACCTGCACGCCGAACGGGGCGCCGACCCGCTGCTGGGCAAGAAGCGCGAATGGGTGAAGCCGATCGGGTCGCCCGTCGCGGCGATCGACCTGCGCGGCATGACCGGCGGGTTCACGCTCGGCGGCCTGCGTACGAGCCTGCACGCGGAGGTCCTGCACGTCGACGGTGCCCCGATTCCGGGGCTGTATGCGGCGGGACGCGCGGCGGCCGGACTGTCGGCGTGGGGGTACTGCAGCGGCGTCTCCCTCGGCGACGGCAGTTTCTTCGGACGGCGGGCGGGCATCGCCGCCGCGGGCGGCTGAGCGCAGGGGTGGCATTCGACCCGCTCGGGCGGATCCGGTAGAGTCGATCGAGTTGTCTCGGCGAGGGTGAACCGCGAAATCGCTGGCTCACCGTGATCGACGCGGCTGCGGCTCCGCTCGAGCGTGCCCACGCTCCTGGCCGCGCGCGTCGCCCCTCGCCGGGAAGACCGCCCCAGTTCGAGCCATATGCGTAGGAGCCTTTCAGCATGTCCGAGGAAAACCGTATCGCCGCCGTCGTCCGCACCGAGTTCGGCAAGGGTGCCGCCCGCCGCGCCCGCCGCGACGGGCAGGTGCCCGCCGTCCTGTACGGCCACGGCACCGATCCCCAGCACCTGTCGCTGCCGGCCCGCGAGTTCGCGGCCGTGCTGCGCGCCCACGGCACCAACGCCGTGCTGACCCTCGACGTCGACGGCTCGGAGGAGCTGGCGCTGACCAAGTCGGTCGTGGTCCACCCGATCCGCAACTACATCGAGCACGCCGACCTGCTCGTCGTGAAGAAGGGCGAGAAGGTCACCGTCGAGGTCCCGCTCGTGGTCACCGGTGAGGCCGCCTCCGGCACCCTGGTCGTCAACGAGGTCAGCACCGTCCAGCTCGAGGCCGACGCCCTGAACCTGCCCGAGCAGGTCGAGGTGTCCATCGACGGTGTCGAGGCCGGTACCCAGATCCTCGCGAACGACGTGCAGCTGCCCGCCGGTGCGACCCTGCAGGGCGACCCGGAGCTGCTGCTGGTGAACGTGGTTGCCGCACCGACCGCCGCCGCGATGGAGGGCGAATCCGCGGAGGGTGAGGCCGCCGAGGCCGAAGAGGCCTGAGCCCCAACCGGTTCCGCGTGACACGGGCGAGCGGCGCGTCATCCCCTCGGGGTGACGCGCCGTCGTCGTAGCACTACCCGCCGCAACGGAAGGACACCGCCAGGTGAGCGACGCCACCGCACTCGTCGTCGGGCTGGGCAATCCCGGCCCGCAGTACGAGAAGACCCGCCACAACATCGGCTTCATGGTGGCCGACACGCTCGCCGCCCGCGTCGGCGGGAAGTTCAGCGCGCACAAGCGCAGCAACGCCGAGATCGTCCAGGCCCGCCTCGACGGCCGGCAGGTGATCATCGCCAAGCCGCGCACCTTCATGAATCTCTCGGGCGGACCCGTCGCGGGTCTCGCCCGCTTCTTCTCGGTCGAGCCCGCCGACATCGTCGTCGTGCACGACGAACTGGATCTGGACTTCGGCACGGTCCGGCTCAAGCTCGGCGGCGGGGAGAACGGCCACAACGGGCTGCGGTCGATCTCGAGTGCCCTCGGCACCAAGCTCTACCTGCGTACCCGGGTCGGGATCGGCCGCCCGCCGGGCCGCATGGACCCGGCCGACTACGTGCTCAAACCGTTCTCGTCGACCGAACGCAAGGAACTCGACCTGATCCGCGAGCAGGCCGCGGACGCGGTGGAGCTGCTGCTGCGGGTCGGCCTGGAGGACGCCCAGAACCGGGTCCATTGACGTGTGCCCTTCCGGACCGGCCGCGGTCCGGAAGGACACCCCGCGCTACCCGCCGAGCAGGTGGACGGAACTGCCGCGCCGCAGCTTGCCCGACGACGTCTTCGGGATGCTGCCCGGGCCGAGCACCGCGACGGTGCGCGGCCGCACCCCCACCTCCGCGACGACCGCGTGCACGACGTCGCGTTCGATGCGGCGCACCTCCTCCGGGTCGTCGATCCGGTTGGTCTCGACGGCGACCGCGAACGACTCCCGCTTCTCGCCGGAATCGAGCCGGATCGCGACGGCGTTGCCGGGGCGCACGCCGTCGACGCTGCACGCGGCTCGTTCGATGTCGGTGGGATAGACGTTGCGGCCACCCATGATGATGACGTCCTTGACGCGCCCGCACACCACGACCAGGCCGTCCTCGGTGAAG
The DNA here is from genome assembly GCF_000256505.1 of Rhodococcus sp. P14. Lineage (NCBI taxonomy): Bacteria > Bacillati > Actinomycetota > Actinomycetes > Mycobacteriales > Nocardiaceae > Rhodococcus > Rhodococcus sp. P14. The sequence continues at coordinate 8,914 of NZ_AJFC01000082.1, forward strand.
TAGCCGACGTCGCCGGTGTCGAACCAGCCCTGCGGGTCCTGCGCGGGCACCGGACCGTCGACGGTGAGGTAACCGTGGGTGACGGCCTTGCCGCGCAGCTGGATGATGCCGACGCCGCGGGGCGGCAGTACCTGCCCGTCCTCCCCGACGACGCGGCCCTCGAGGCCGGGCACGAGATGCCCGAGGGTGGGCAGGCGCCGGGCGTTGGACCGGGTCGACGGGACCGCCATCCCGCCGGCCTCGAGCAGGTCGGGGTCGACGAGATCGAGGATCTGCCCGCGTCCCGGATCCGGCACCGAGACCGCCAGGGTGGTCTCGGCCATGCCGTAGACCGGCGCGAGCGCCGCCGGATCGAGCCCGAACCGGGCGCCGGCGGCGGCGAGGGCCTCCATGGTGTCCGGGTCGACCGGTTCGGCACCGTTCCACATCCACCGCACCGACGACAGGTCGACGGCGCCGTCGGGCGCCTGTGCGAGCTTGCGAGCCAGGAGTGAGTACGCGAAGTTCGGTGCGGCCGTCACGGTTCCGCGGTACTTGCTCATCAGCTCGGCCCACAGCAGCGGGGAGCGCAGGAAGTCGAGCGGGGTCACGGAGACGACCTCGGCGCCGACCTGCATGGGCACGCTCAGGAAGCCGACCATCCCCATGTCGTGGAACAGCGGCAGCCAGCTGACCATCACGTCGTCGTCGAGGGAGAACTTGATCCGCTCGATCATCGCGTACGCGTTGACGTAGAAGTTCTCGTGCGTGATCTGCACGGCCTTCGGGGAGCCCGTGGACCCGGAGGTCAGCTGCTGCAGCGCGATGTCCTGCTCGTCGGTGGGCAGCGGGTCGACCGGCGTGCCGGCATCCATCTCGGCGATCGTGACGACGGGAATTCCCCGCTCGGCCAGGAGCGGCGCGGCGATCTCGAACGGCGCGCCGAGCACCACCGCGCGGGCGCCGATCATGCCGATGACGACCTCGGTGTCCCGTGCCCACAGCGCCAGGTCGGTGCGCGGGGTGGGCTGGTGCAGCATCGTCACCGAGGCGCCGCGCATCCACACGGCCTGACAGGCGGGTGCGATGTCCACCGGATTCCCCGCGAGGATGCCCACGGCGTCGCCGTGACCGATGTCGGCCGCGGCGAGGGCACCGGCCATGCGCCGGGCCTGCTCGTGAATCTGCCCCCAGCTCTGGCGCCGGGGAGCGTCGGGCTCGCCGGTGACCAGACCGTGCGGGGAACGATCCGCGGTCTCGTACATCTCGTCGGTGAATCTGCTCACGAACCACTCCTCACGTCGATTCGCCCCCGGGCACCGGGTACGACGTTGCCCAGGGTGCCCCCGATCCGTCCCGGGAGTAAGTCTCTTCGGAGAATGTGACCGAATCTCACGGAAATCGACATTCGATTGCCGAGTAACATGGACGAGTTGTCTGCGATGCGCGAGCCGCCCGCGTGCATCGACGAGCCGCACATCCGCTTCGAGAGGTACTTCCGCGTTGACTACCCCGCCCGTTTCCACCGGCAACGACGCCGGCACCACCGCCGTGTCGTCGAAGGAAGTGCTCGCGGAGGCGGGTCGCCGCCGCACCTTCGCGGTGATCTCCCATCCGGACGCCGGCAAGTCCACGCTGACCGAGGCGCTGGCCCTGCATGCGAAGGTCATCGCCGAGGCCGGTGCGGTGCACGGCAAGGCCGGACGCAAGTCCACGGTGTCCGACTGGATGGAGATGGAGAAGGCCCGCGGCATCTCCGTCAGCTCCACGGCGTTGCAGTTCAACTACCGCTCCGAGGAGTCCGACGACGACGTCGTCAACGTGATCAACCTCGTCGACACACCCGGTCACTCCGACTTCTCCGAGGACACCTACCGGGTGCTCACCGCCGTGGACGCGGCGGTGATGCTGATCGACGCCGCCAAGGGCCTCGAGCCGCAGACACTCAAGCTGTTCCAGGTGTGCCGTCACCGGGGCATCCCGGTCATCACCGTGATCAACAAGTGGGACCGGCCCGGCCGGACCCCGCTGGAACTGCTCGACGAGATCGACGAGCGGATCGGCCTGACTCCCACCCCCCTGTTCTGGCCCGTCGGCATCGCCGGGGACTTCCGTGGCCTGCTGCGGCGCGGGGAGGACGGGGCACCCGTCGAGTACGTCAAGTTCACCCGCACCGCCGGCGGCGCGCGGATCGCTCCCGAGGACCGGCTCTCCCCCGCGGAGGCCGAGGACCGGGAGGGCGGGACGTGGACCGAGGCGGTGGAGGAGTCGGAACTGCTGTCGGCCAGCGGTCAGGACCACGACCAGGAGCTGTTCCTGGCCGGACAGACGTCGCCGGTGATCTTCGCGTCGGCCATGCTCAACTTCGGCGTCCGGCAGATCCTCGACACCCTCGTCGCGCTGGCGCCGCCGCCGCGCGCCCGGCTCGACGTGAACGACGCTCCCCGCAACGTCGACGACCCGTTCAGCGCCGTGGTGTTCAAGGTGCAGGCGGGGATGGACACCGCGCACCGCGACCGCCTGGCGTTCATGCGGGTGGTGTCCGGGGTGTTCGAGCGCGGCATGGTCGTCACCCACGCGCAGACGGGCAAGCCGTTCGCCACCAAGTACGCGCTGACGGTGTTCGGCCGGGAACGGTCCACGGTGGAGAACGCGTACCCCGGCGACGTGGTCGGGCTGGTCAACGCCACGGCCCTCGCCCCCGGGCACACCCTGTACGTGGACCGGAAGGTGGAGTTCCCGCCGATCCCGTCGTTCGCGCCCGAGCACTTCTCGATCCTGCGCGCCGAGAGCGCCTCGAAATACAAGCAGTTCCGCAAGGCCGTCGATCAGCTCGACTCCGAGGGCGTGGTGCAGATCCTGCGCAACGACATCCGCGGCGACGCGTCCCCGGTGATGGCCGCCGTCGGTCCCATGCAGTTCGAGGTGGTGGCGGCCCGGATGAAGGCCGAGTACAACGTCGAGCCGCGGATGGAACCGCTGGGCTACGCGCTGGCCCGCCGCACCGACGCGGCCTCGGTGGACGAACTGAACCGGCAGCGCGGCGTCGAGGTGTTCACCCGGTCCGACGGTGTGCTGCTGGCGCTGGTCAGCGACAAGTGGCGATTGCAGTACCTCCTCAAGGAACTGCCCGACCTCACCCTCGAGCCGCTGGTGGCCGCCGCCGACCAGTGACACCTGTGGTGGGTGGGACCGGTGTGGCTGTGCGTGGGACCGGTGTTGCTGGTAGTTTGCTGTGCCGTCGAGCCGACCCGGGCTCGCGGATGTCAGGAGCGTTCATGCACGACGACTCGACCGCACCGACCGACGGCACGCCGCTGCGCGGCCGTTCCGAGCCGGCGGACGAGTCGCCCGGACCCAAGCGGGCGGGCACCTTCGTCTATCCCCTGCCGGGAACCCTGACCGGCAACGGCGCGTCCGCCCCGCACGCGGTGGGAAGCCACGCGGCGGACCACGACGTCGCCGACGAGGCCGGAGGCAACGGCAGCGATCCGCTCTCGCTGCCGAGCTTCGACGAGATCGTCGCCGGCACGAACGGCGTCGCCGCGGACAGCACGCCGACCGCCGCGTCGCGCCGCAACTCGATGGGAGTGGCATCCGTGCGGATCGCGGCGCGCCTGGCGCACACCGAACTCGCCGCCCGCGCGCAGCGTTCCGGGGCCGGCGGCCCCGACGCCGACCCGACGCTCGGCACCGACGAGCTGCTCACCCTGCTCGGCGAGTACCTCGTCGCCGGTGGCTTCGAGAACCCGCAGATCCGCGCGACGCTCGGCGGCCAGGAGATCGTCGTCGACCTGCTCGCCCCGCGGCGCACCACGCTCTGACCCGCTCCGCCGCGCCCGTCACAGGTACGGACACGAAACATCCCGCGCAGGCGCAGTTTTGACGCGCGGCGGTGCCCGCGCCGCCTGCGCTGCGCCGGGCCCCGAACGGGACTACGGTGTGCGAGGTGACCGCCGTCCCGAAAATCGTGCCGGGCGATGCCGCCTCCGACGACATCGTCGACGTCCTGTCGCGCCTGAACACCTCCCCCGCCGGGTTGAGCGGCGCCGAGGCCGCGGCCCGGCTCGCCCGGGTCGGGCCGAACGCGGTGCGCAGCTACCGCGTCAGCGCGCTCGCGGTGCTCGGCCGGCAGCTGCGCAGCGCCCTGCTGCTCCTGCTGACGGCGACGGCCCTCGCGTCCTTCTTCCTCGGCGACCGCAACGACGCGGTGATCATCGGCATCATCCTCGTCGCGAGCGTCGGTCTCGGTTTCGTCAACGAGTACCGGGCCGAGCTCGCGACCGCCGCCCTGCACTCGCGGGTTCGGCACACGGCCGTCGTGCTGCGCGACGGGACGCCCGCGCGGGTCGACGTCGCCGAGCTCGTGCCGGGCGACATCGTGCGTCTCGTCCTCGGCGACATCGTGCCGGCGGACATGCGCCTGCTCGAGACCGCCGACCTCGAGTGCGACGAGAGCGTACTCACCGGCGAGTCCGAACCCGCGACGAAGACGACCGGGCCCGTGCCCCCCGGCACCGCGCTCGCCGACCTCAGCGACTGCGCGTTCATGGGTACCGTCGTCCACGCCGGCACCGGGACGGGGGTGGTGGTCGCGACGGGCGCCGACGCGGAGTTCGGACGGATCGCGGTCGGGCTCGGCGAGCGGGAACCGGAGACCGACTTCCAGATCGGCCTGCGCCGGTTCTCGGTGCTGCTGCTCCAGGTCGCCGTGGTCCTGACCTCGATGATCGTGATCATCAACCTGCTGCTCGACCGGCCGCTGCTCGAGGCCCTGCTGTTCTCGCTCGCCATCGCCGTCGGCATCACCCCCCAGCTGCTGCCGGCGGTGGTGAGCACCGCCCTCGCGACGGGTTCGCGCCGACTGGCCCAGCGCAAGGTGCTGGTCAAGCGCCTGGTGTGCATCGAGGACCTCGGCGACGTCGACATCCTCGTCACCGACAAGACCGGCACCCTGACGGACGGGCGGATCGGGTTCGTCGCGGCCCTCGCGGCCGACGGCGCCGCCGCGCCGCGGGTCCTGCTGCACGGCCTGCTCGCCACCGAGACCGAGGGTGGGCCCGGCGCCCGGGTCGCCACCAACGCGATGGACGCGGCGCTGTGGGAGGCGGCGGACGAGACCGGTCGCACCGTCGACGACTACACCCGGCTCGACGGCCTGCCGTTCGACCACGACCGGCGCATGACCTCGGCGCTGGTCCGCGGGCCCGGCGACGAGACGCTGGTGGTCGTCAAGGGCGCCCCGGAATCCGTGCTGGCCCGGTGCCGCGACGTGGCGGACGCCGCGCACGGCACACTGGCCGCGCTGTTCGCGCAGGGCAGCCGCGTGGTCGCCGTCGCCACGAGGGCGGTCCCCGGCCGCCGGGACCGGATCGCGGCGGACGACGAGCGGAACCTTCAGCTGAGCGGATTCCTCGTGTTCCTGGACCGGCCGAAGGTCTCGGCGGCCGAGTCGCTGCGCCGGCTCGCCGGGCTCGGCATCACCGTGAAGGTCGCGACGGGCGACAACCCGCAGGTCGCGGAGAAGGTCTGCGCCGAGCTCGGCCTGGTTTCCGGCGGCAGCGTGACGGGGGCCGAGCTCGAAGGGCTCGACGACGCGCGGTTCGCCGAGATCGCCGGGCGCGCCACCGTCTTCGCCCGGGTCTCACCCGAGCAGAAGGCGCGCCTGGTGCGGACCCTGCGTGCGCACGGCCGCTCGGTGGGGTTCCTGGGCGACGGCGTCAACGACGCCCTGGCCCTGCACGCGGCGGACGTCGGCATCTCCGTCGACTCCGCCACGGACGTCGCGAAGGACGCCGCGGACGTGGTGCTGCTCGAGAAGGATCTCGGCGTGCTCGCCGACGGCGTCACCGAGGGCCGGCGCACGTTCAGCAACACCATCAAGTACGTACTGATGAGCACGTCCAGCAACTTCGGCAACATGTTCAGCGCCGCCGCGGCGTCCGCGGTGTTGACGTTCCTGCCGATGCTGCCGAGCCAGATCCTGCTCAACAACCTGCTCTACGACACGAGCCAGCTCGCGATCCCCGGCGATCGCGTCGACGACGAGCAACTGCACGCGCCGTCGCACTGGGACATCTCGTTCATCCGCCGGTTCATGCTCTTCTTCGGCCCGATCAGCTCGCTGTTCGACTTCCTGACCTTCGGCATCATGATCGGGGTGTTCCAGGCGGGGCCCGAGCTGTTCCGCACCGGCTGGTTCGTCGAGTCGCTCGCCACCCAGACCCTGATCGTGTTCGCCATTCGCACGCGGCGCACCCCGTTCCTGCGCAGCCGGCCGAGCTGGGGCCTGATCGCGACGGTCGCCGGGGTGCTCGCGGTGGGCATCGGTCTCACCGTTTCCCCGCTCGCGGACGACCTCGGCTTCGCCACGCTGCCGCTCGGGTTCTTCCTGACCCTCGTCGTGCTGGTCGTCGGCTACCTGGTGCTGATCGAGTTCGCCAAGCGCCTGTTCTACGCCGAGCCGCTGCGGCACCTGCCACCGCTGCGGTGGCGCGGGCACGAGCACCGCGTGCACCGGCGCGCCGCCCGGTTCAGCACCCGCGTGCGGGTGCCGCCCCCGACGGTGGGCTGACCGTCAGTCGCGGAACAGGCCGGCGATCAGGGCCGGATCCACCTCGCCGACGCCCCGCGGGCGCCACGACGGGTTGCGGTCCTTGTCGACGAGCACCGCGCGCACCCCCTCGGCGAAGTCCGGGACGGCGGTGATCCGCACCGCGACCTCGAGTTCCCGCGCGAAGCACTCGCTCAGGGTGCTCTCGGCGCCGCGGTGCAGCAGCTCCGCGGTGGCCCACAGGCTGGTCGGCGACGCCGCGCCCAGTGCGGCCCGGGTGGTCGTCGCCCACTCCTCGTCGAACCCGTGATCGCCCGACAGCCGCTCGACGGCGTCGACGACGGTGCCGTCGCCGAACACGGCGTCGATGTCCGCGTACCGGTCGGCGATCGGCGACTGGGGCGCCGCCTCCGCGAACTCGTCGAGCGCGAGCTGCCAGTGGCCTTCGCGGATCCGGTCGGCGAGCGCCTCGATCCGGTCGCTCGGAACGAAGTGGGTGGCCAGCCCCACGGCGATGGCGTCGCCGGCATCGGCGCGGGCCCCGGTCAACCCCAGGTACAGCCCGACCGCGTCGCAGCGGGCGGTGGTGCCGCGCAGCCGCGGCAGGAAATGGCTCGCACCGACGTCGGGGACGAAACCGATCGCGGTCTCCGGCATCGCCAACACCGCGTTCTCCGTCACCACGCGCACCGCACCGTGGACCGAGATGCCCAGCCCGCCACCCATCGTGACGCCGTCGAGCAGTGCGAGATACGGCTTGGGGTAGGTGGCGACCAGCTCGTCGAGCCGGTACTCGTTCGCGAAGTAGTCGCGCACGGTGGTCGTGTCGCCCGCCACGGCGGCATCACGCACCGATTTGATGTCGCCGCCCGCGCAGAACGCCCGATCGGACGCGCTGGTGACCAACACCGCGGTGATCTCCGGGTCGTCGCGCCACGCCAGGAGCGGCTCGTACATGTCGCGGATCATCGTCCGGTCGAGGGCGTTGAGCGCCATGGGCCGGTCGAGCACCACCTCGCCGACGCCGTGGGCGACGCGGGTGCGGATGAAGGTGTCGGTCACCCGCCGGAGCCTACCGGGGCACCTGCGCCGACGGCCGATCGCGTGAGCCCGGCGGCACGCGTGTCGAAGTCGGCCGCCGCGGTCCTCACCGTCCGGTGCGGCCGCTCCCGTCCTGGCGCCGACCGGTCGGGGGGCCGACGAGCATCCACCGGTGGCCGAAGGGGTCGACCAGTGTCGCGTTGCGGTGGCCGTGACCCTCGGTGATCCAGCGCTCGACGGTGCCACCCGCGTCGCGGGCCCGGGCGAGGACGGCGTCGGTGTCCTGTACCGGCAACATCAGGCTCACGGACGTCGCGCCGGCCTCGGGTGCGGACAGGCCCATCTCGGGGAACTCCTCGGCGAGATACACCATGCCGGTCGGAAACCCCAACTCGGCGTGCCCGATCCGGCCGTCCTCCATCACCACCGGATCCCCGGCCAGCGTCGCGCCGAAGACGCTCCGGTACCAGTCGATCGCGTCCCGGGCGCGCGCGACGATGAGGTACGGCAGCGCACCCGCCTTCGGGAAGGCCTCGGTGCCGGTCGCGGTCATCGTTCGCCGATCCTCCGTCCGCGGGTCACGACGCCCGCGGCGGCTGCTCCAGCAGCCCCCACCGGTTGGACGTGAGCCGGAAACTGGGCATGTCGGCGACGGAAGTGACTACCTCCCAATTTCTCTGGTAGCCGGTGTGGGCGATACGCCAGCGGTCGTCGGCGCACCGCACGTAGCGGTCGTGGTAGTACGCGGACCCGCGCATCACCAGACCGTCCTCGGGGACGACGACCGTGTCGGCCAGGAACCAGATGCCCGTCGCGGTGTCGCCGTCGACGTCGATCTCCGGATGGCCGCAGTGGTGCTCGGTGATGACGTGCGAGCCGAGGGTGTTCTCGAGGAAGTTGAGGAACGCGTCGCGCGACTCGAAGCTCAGGTGCTCGCCGTAGACGGCGGTGGCCTCGGGAACCATGGTGTCGGCCAGTTCGATCCAGGACTTGGTGTCCAGGGCCCGCGCGTAACGGTACTTCAACCGCTCGATCTCGCCGATCGCCTGCAGATCCATCGTTCGCGCCTCCCACCACGGGTAAGACCTGTCAGCCAGGCTAGTCGCGGCGACGCGGCAGCGGTATCGATTCCGGCGGCTCGCCGGGCAATTCGATTGCAGTTAGGTCACGGCGCCTGGACTCTGTTCTCGATCCGCGACCAACGCCCGGACTGCGGCCTCGACGAGCGTGCGGGCATAGGCGGTGTCCCCGGCAGAGGCGGTGTCCTCGGCGCCGTGCGCCGGGCCGCCGAGGGAGAACAGCACGTGGCTGAGCGCGGCGCCCGTGACCATCTCGAGCAGCAGGCTCACCGGGACACCCGACGGCAGTTCGCCACGCTCGATCGCGCGCCGCACGATGGTGCGGGCCGCGACGAGCCGACTCCGGTTCAGCGTGGTGGTCAGGTTGGCCAGCAGATCCGGGTTCACGCGGGCGTCGAGCGCGACACGCAGGCTGACGAGGCCGGAGGTGGTGCGGTAGCCGCGCAGCAACTGGACGACGAGTTCGATCAGGTCCGAGCGCAACGATCCGGTGTCGATGGGCTCGGGCAGCGGGCTGCGCGCCTCGAGGGCCTGCACGAGCACCTCGTCCTTGGTCGACCAGCGCCGGTAGAGCGCGGCCCGGCCCACCCGGGCGCGCCTGCCGACGGCGTCGATGGTGAAGCCCCGCCATCCGGTCTCGGAATAGACCTCGATCACGGCGTCGTACACGCGGTCTTCGAGGTCGGCGTCGCGGGGTCGGCCGCGGCGACGGGCAGTCGGCTCGGTCACGGCTCGCAGTGTGCCAGAGAGTCCGGACTATTTACAGACTGATTCAGTCCGTATTAGTGTCCGGTCGACCCACCAGGAAGGAAAACGATGTCCGACCCCGCCCGGATACCCGTCGTCGTCGGCGTCGGCGACCTGCGCTCCGGCCGCGTCGGCGCTCCCGCCGACCCCCGCGAACCGCTCGACCTGATCTACGACGCCGCCGTCGCCGCGCTCGCCGACACCGGGGTCGACGGTCTCGGCAGCCGCATCGACACCGTCTACGCCGTCCGGACCGCGAGCTGGGCCTACGAAGACCTGCCCGGCCTGCTCGCCGCCCGCCTCGGCGCCGGTGCGGTGCGCACCCACACCAGCCCCCTCGGCGGGCACTGGCCGGCGGCCCTGCTCGACCGCCTCGCCCACGAGGTCGCCACCGGCACCGCGTCGCTCGCGCTGCTGGTCGGCGGGGAGGCGCAGGCCTCGGTCACCGGTGCTGCGAAGTCCGGGACCGATCCGGCCGCGCTCGGCTGGACCACCGCGCCGGGCGGCCCGCCCGCGTTCGACCCCGACGAACTCGGCAGCCCCGCCATGCAGCGCGCCCGGATGATCGCCCCCACGCGCGTCTACCCGCTGTTCGAGAACCGGCTCAGCCACGAGCTCGGCCACTCGCGCGACGAGTCGCTCGCCTGGTCGGCGGAGCTGTATGCCGCGTTCTCCGAGGTCGCCGGCCGCAATCCCGCGGCCTGGAACCCCGACCTGCGCACCGCCGGCGACATCGTCACCGTCGGCCCGCGCAACCGGATGGTCACCGATCCGTACCCGCTGCTGCTCAACGCCATGCCGTTCGTCGACCAGGCCGCTGCGGTGGTCGTCACGTCCCTCGCCACCGCCCGGGAGCTCGGCGTCGGCGAGGACCGGCTGGTGTACGTGTGGGGCGGAGCGGGCGCCGTCGACACCGCCGATGTGCTCGCCCGCGCCGAGTTCGGCCGTTCCGCCGCGCTCGCCGACGCGCTCGCCCGCACCCTGCGCCAGGCCGACCTGCGCCCTGCCGACCTCGACATCGTCGACGCGTACAGCTGCTTCCCCGTGGTCCCGAAGCTGCTGATCGAACACCTCCGCCTGCCCCACGGGACGGTCCCGAGCGTCACCGGCGGACACTCGTTCTTCGGTGGCCCGCTCAACAGCTACACGCTGCACTCGATCGTCGCCGTCACCGACCGTCTGCGCACGGACGGCGAGATCGCCCTCGTCCACGGCAACGGTGGCTACCTGACCTGTCAGCACACGATCGTGCTCGCGGCGGCGCCGCACACCGGCGGCTACGTCGGCGACCCCGAGCCGAGGACCCTGACCACCGACGCCCCCGAGCTCGTGCCCGACTACTGCGGTGAGGCCGAAATCGTCACCGCAACCGCCGAATTCGACCGCGGCGGCAACCCGTCCGTCGGGTTCCTCGTCGCCCGCACCCCGGACGGTCGTCGCGTCGCCGGGCATACCGACGCTGTCGGCGCCGCGCACCTCGCCGCCGGCGCCGATCTGGTCGGCCGCACCGTCCACGTCACCGACCGCGGTGGCAACCTGACCGTCACCCTCCCCGATCCCGTCACCGAGGAATCCCCGCCGTGACCGAACCCGTCGTCCTGACCGAGCAGCGCGGTCACACCCTACTCGTCACTGATCGTCGTGCTTACGGACACAAAGGGTTTCACGGTCTCGCGCAAGCTCGACAAGATGGGCCGGCTGTGCTCGGACACCGCAGAGCTGGAGGTCGAGCGCCACTTCCGCGATGCCCGCGTGCTCGGCATCGGCGGTGGCACCACCGAGATCATCGGCAAGATGCTGGGGTTGTGGTTGTAGCCGGTGCGCCCTTTGGGCTGCTCCAGCCGCCCAAAGGGCGCACCGGGCCTACAGCGTTTCGGCCAGCTCCATCCACTGCTCCTCGGCGGCCTCCTTCTCCGCGACCACGCCGCGCAGCTCGGCGTCGAGCTTCTGCAACCGGTCCGGGTCGGTGGCCGCGTCGGCGAGATCGAGGTGCAGCTTCTCCTCGCGTTCGGTCAGCTTCGCGACGATGCGCTCGAGCCGGGCCAGCTCCTTGCGGGCGGCCCGCTCGGACGCGCCGTCGCGCTTCGGTTGCGCGACAGCCGGTCCCGCCGCGGACGCCCGGCCCGCGACCGACGCCGACGACGGCACGTCCCCGTCGCCCGCCGCCGCGCGACGACGCAGGTACTCCTCGATCCCGCCCGGCAGGTTGGTGAGCTTCCCGTCACCGAACAGCGCCCACGTCGAGTCGCAGATCCGCTCGATCAGGTAGCGGTCGTGCGAGATGACCACCATCGTCCCGGCCCAGTTGTCGAGCAGGTCCTCGAGCTGCTGCAGGGTGTCGATGTCGAGGTCGTTGGTCGGCTCGTCGAGCAGCAGCACGTTCGGCTCGGCCATGAGCACGCGGGTCAGCTGCAGTCGGCGTCGCTCGCCGCCCGAGAGGTCGCCGACGGGCGTGCGCTGACGAGCCGGACTGAACCCGAGCCGCTCGGCCAGCTGGCCGGCCGAGATCTCCTTGTCGCCCAGCATGATCCGCTCGGCGACCTCCTGCACCGCGGCGAGCACGCGCATGTCGGTGGGCAGGTCGTCGAGCTCCTGCCGCAGCCAGCCGATCTCGACGGTCTTACCCTGGATGCGCCGACCCGACGCCGGCTCGAGCTCCCCGGCGAGCGTTCGCAGCAGCGTCGTCTTGCCCGAACCGTTGACGCCGACGAGGCCGATCCGCTCGCCGGGTCCAAGCCGCCACGTCAGGTCGCGCACCAGTTCGCGCCCGTCCGGGGTGGTCAGCGTGGCGTCCTCGAGCTCGACGACGACCCGGCCGAGCCGGCGCTTCGCGAACGACGCGAGCGCGACCGTGTCGCGCGGCGGCGGCACGTTCGCGATGAGCGCCTCGGCGGCCTCGATCCGGTAGCGCGGCTTCGAGGTGCGCGCCGGCGCCCCGCGCCGCAGCCATGCCAGCTCCTTGCGCGCCAGATTGCGGCGCCGTTCCTCCATCGCGTCGGCCTGCCGGGCCCGCTCGGCACGAGCGAAGATCCAGTCGTTGTAGCCGCCCTCGTAGCTTTCCACCTGCCCGTTGACGACCTCCCACGTGCGGGTCGCGACGGTGTCGAGGAACCACCGGTCGTGGGTGACGACGACGAGGGCGCTGCGCCGGGCGAGCAGGTGCTCGGCCAGCCACTGCACACCCTCGACGTCGAGATGGTTGGTGGGCTCGTCGAGGACGAGCAGGTCGAGGTCCTGCACGAGGGCGGCGGCCAGCGCGACGCGTCGGCGTTCGCCGCCGGAGAGCCCGTCGACGAGGGCGTCGAGGCCGAGCCGGTCGACACCGATACCCGCGAGGACGGAGCGGATCCGGGCGTCGCCGGCCCATTCGTGCTCGGCCACCCCCAGCGGTCCCAGCACGACCTGTCCGACCGTGGATCCGGCCGGCAGGACGCCGCGCTGGGTGACGACCGCCATGCGCAGCCCGCCGACCCGGCTGACCCGGCCCGAGTCGGGCTCCTCGAGGCCGGTGAGGACCTCGAGGAGGGTGGTCTTGCCGCCGCCGTTGAGGCCGACGACGCCGATGCGCTCGCCCTCCTGCACACCGAGCGACACCGAGTCCAGCAGCGGTTTGATGCCGAAGGACTTCGAGACCTGTTCGAGGTTGATCAGATTCGCCACGCGGAGCAATGCCTTCCGAGATCAGGGGTGGGAGTTGTCGACGACGCGCGCGCCGGGGACCGGGCCGGAGGCCACGCGCACCGTCCGGCACACGCCGGCCCCGGCCAGTTCGGCGCTCACCGTCACCGCCGCGGCGGCGTCGGCGCACAGGAATGCACACGTGGGGCCGGACCCGGAGACGATGCCGGCCAGCGCGCCGGCCTCCACGCCCGCCCGCAGGGTGCGGCGCAGTGCGGGCGCGAGCGAGAGGGCCGCGGACTGCAGGTCGTTGCCCAGCAGCGGTGCCAGCACGTGCGCGTCACCGGCGGCGAGGGCCTGCAGCAGGTCGTCGAGGCCGCGGACCCGGGGCGGGGAACCTTCCGCCCGGAGACGGTCGAGTTCGCGGAACACCACCGGAGTCGACAGGCCACCCTTCGCGAGGGCCAGCACCCAGTGGAAGGTGCCACGGGAGAGGACCGGCACCAGCTGCTCGCCGCGGCCGGTGCCGATGGCGGTGCCGCCGTGCAGGCAGAACGGCACGTCGCTGCCCAGTTCCGCCGCGAGGTCGTCCAGGTCGTCGCGGGCGAGACCGAGTCCCCACAGGGCGTCGAGTGCGACGAGGGTGGCGGCGGCGTCGGCGCTGCCACCGGCCATCCCGCCGGCCACGGGGATGCCCTTGTCGATCGTGATGGCGACCTCGGGTGCGCGCCCGGCGCGTTCGGCCAGCAGCGTCGCGGCCCGCCAGGCGAGATTGGTGGCGTCCGCGGGGACGGCCGCGGCGTCCGCTCCGCGCACCCGCAGGCTCAACACGTCGGCTCGCACGACCGACACCTCGTCGCTCAGGGACAGCGCGTGGAAGACCGTGCGCAGCTCGTGGTACCCGTCCTCGCGCAGGTCACCGACGGCGAGATGCAGGTTCACCTTGGACGGTGCTCGCACGGTGACGGGGCTCGGGACGACGGACAGCACGGATATACAGCTTACGCACCCCTGCGGTCCCGAATGCGGACGGCGGCTGTCCTCGTTCGCTGGCATGCTCGGACCATGCGCGAAACGTCCGCTCGCCTGTTGCGGCTGCTGTCGCTCCTGCAGACCCGGCGGGACTGGTCGGGTGCCGAGCTGGCCGACCGCCTGCAGATCACGACCCGCACGGTGCGCCGGGACGTGGACAAACTCCGCGACCTCGGTTACCCCGTGGACGCCACCGTCGGGGTCGGCGGCGGATACCGCCTCGGCGCCGGCGCGGAGATGCCGCCGCTGCTGCTCGACGACGAGGAGGTCGTCGCGGTGGCCGTCGCCCTGCAGTCCGGGGCGACCGGCTCGGTGACGGGGATCGGCGAGGCGTCGGGGCGTGCCTTCGCCAAGTTGCGGCACGTGATGCCCTCGCGGCTGCGGCACCGGCTCGAGGCGCTGCGTGTGGAGGTCGTCGAGCGGGCGCCCGCCGCGTCCGCAGTCGACGCGGCGCTGCTGTCCGCCGTCGCCGCGGTGTGCCACGCACACGAGCGGCTGCGGTTCGACTATCGCGCGCACGACGGCGGCTGCTCTCGGCGGGAGGTGGAGCCGTACCGGCTGGTGCGGTCGGGTGCACGCTGGTATCTGATGGCGTGGGATCTGCATCGGCAGGACTGGCGGTCGTTCCGGGTCGACCGGATGGAGCCGAAGATCCCCACCGGTCCCCGGTTCGTCCCGCGCGAGCTGCCGCCGGGCGGGGCGGCGGAGTTCGTGAGCCGGGGCATCGCCCGCGGCATCGTCCGGACGCGGGCCCGGGTGCTGCTGCACGCGCCGTTCGACTCGATCGTGCCGATGGTCGACGAGCAGTGGGGAACTCTCGAGCCGGTCGACGAGAATCACTGTGCGGTCGCGCTCGGCGGCTCGTCGCTCGGGTCGATCGCGAGCTGGCTCGCGGAGTTCGACGTCGACTTCACGGTGCTGGATCCGCCGGAACTGCGGGAGGCGTGCCTGCAGGCAGGCCGCCGGCACGAGCTGCTCGCCCGGCGATACGAACGCGCCGGCTCCGTCGCGGGAAGCGACTGAGCCGGCGCGTGCGGTGACCGAATGTCACATCGGTTCGGTTCGATCGAGTGCGTGTGACATTCGGTCGGTGAGGCAGGTGGGTCAGCCGATGACGGTGACGCCGGTGGCCTGCGGGCCCTTCTGGCCCTGGCCGACCTCGAAGCTCACGCGCTGGTTCTCCTCGAGGGTGCGGAAGCCGCCGCCCTGGATCTCGGAGAAGTGCACGAAGACGTCCGCGGAGCCGTCGGCGGGGGCAATGAAGCCGAAGCCCTTCTCGCCGTTGAACCACTTCACGGTACCTTCAACCATTTTCAACCTCATACATCTCGGAAAGCCTCGAGGCCTTCACGTTTCGTCGAACGACACGACGTCGCCCGGGCCTGTCACTCGACGGCTGAGAAGGATTCCGTGGGAATTTCGCATCCGCTCGCAACTAGAGAAATGTGCGAGGGGTAAACCACGAACACACTACCTAACGACCGTGTACCAGTAGAGCACAGATCCGCCGGTCTGCCAAGCGTTGCGCGGGCACCGGTCTGCGCGCCGCCGTCACGACGTGCCGGCGATCCGCACGAAGGCGGCGGCATCGAGTTTCTCGCCCCGCGTCGACGGATCGATTCCGGCGGCGAGCAGGCGGCGCTCGGCTTCGGCGGCCGAGCCGGCCCAGCCGCTCAGCGCTGCGCGCAGCGTCTGGCGGCGCTGCGCGAAGGCGGCATCGACGACGGCGAACACCGTGCGGCGGGGCGCCTCGTCCGTGGGCCAGGGCGGTTCGGTGTAGCGGTCGATGCGCACCAGGCCCGATTCCACCTGGGGCACCGGCCAGAACACGGCCCGGCCGACCGAGCCGGCGCGACGGACGTGGCCGAAGAACCCGGCCTTGACGCTGGGCACGCCGTAGACGCGGCTGCCGGGCCCGGCGGCGAGCCGGTCGGCCACTTCGGCCTGCACCATCACCAGAGCCGTACGCAGCGAGTCGAATTCGGCGAAAAGGTGGAGCAGCACGGGGACCGCGACGTTGTAGGGCAGGTTCGCAACGAGGGCCGTCGGGGCAACCGGCAGGTCGGCGGGGTGCACCCGCATGGCGTCCTTCAGGACGACGTCGAGCCGGTCGGCGAGGTCGGGGGCGCGGTCGGCGACCGTCGCGGGCAGTCGCTCGGCGAGCCTGGGGTCGATCTCGACGGCGACGACGCGGTCGACCACGTCGAGCAGGGCGAGCGTCAGCGAGCCGAGACCCGGGCCCACCTCGAGGACCACGTCGTCGCGGCCGACACCGGCGACGGAGACGATGCGGCGCACCGTGTTGGCGTCGTGCACGAAGTTCTGGCCGAGCTGTTTCGTCGGCCGGACACCGAACTCCTCCGCGAGGGCGCGCACCTCGGCGGGGCCGAGGAGGGCGGCACGACCGCGAGCGGTCACGTCGGAACCGTCGCGAGCGGTCACGTCGGAACCGTCGCGAGCGGTCACGTCGGAACCGTCGCGAGCGGTCACGTCGGAACCGTCGCGAGCGGTCACGTCGGAACCGTCGCGAGCGGTCACGTCGGAACCGTCGCGAGCGGTCACGTCGGAACCGTCGCGAGCGGTCACGTCGGAACCGTCGCGAGCGGTCACGTCGGAACCGTCGCGAGCGGTCACGTCGGAACCGTCGCGAGCGGTCACGTCGGAACCGTCGCGAGCGGTCACGTCGGAACCGTCGCGAGCGGTCACGTCGGAACCGTCGCGAGCGGTCACGTCGGAACCGTCGCGAGCGGTCACGTCGGAACCGTCGCGAGCGGTCACGTCGGAACCGTCGCGAGCGGTCACGTCGGAACCGTCGCGAGCGGTCACGTCGGAACCGTCGCGGGCGGTCCCGTCGGAACCGTCGCGGGGGGTCGAGCCGGGATCGCCGGAGGAGTGGTCTGGCACGTGCCGAACCTAGCGCACGCCGCTGCGGGACGAGTAGGACGGCCACGCTCCCCGGCGCTTCGGTCGACCCTTCCGGTCCACCTGTGGGCGGCCGTAGGCGCCGGTGACGGTGACCGCGACGAGGGCGTCGACCGGTTCGCGACGGGTCTCGACTCCGTCGATACTCGACGGCACCTCACGCGCCCTCCGCGGCACTCCGTGTACCCGGCCGTCACGTCGGTGCGCACGGTGGCCGGCGAGCGCTGTCCCCGGCCGACGTCGACCGGCGGGGGCGGGCCGGGGGGAGGGCTCGTGCCG
>NZ_AJFC01000083.1:0-20536 GCF_000256505.1 Rhodococcus sp. P14
TGTCGCCAGGAGCGCCGCGACGACGGTGTGCTGCAGCACGAAACGCGTGTCGGCGATCCTCGTCCGCGAGGACGTGAGGCGGAGTTCCTACCGCAGGCCCATCTTGCTGGTGCACGACGGCCAGGCTCCCCAGCCCTGTGCGGCCTGGACCTTCTCGGCGACGGCGATCTGCTGCTCGCGGCTGGCCAGGTCGGCGCGCGGCGCGTACTGGGTGCCGCCGAACGCGGCCCAGGTCTGCTGGGTGAACTGCAGGCCGCCGTAGAAGCCGTTGCCGGTGTTGATGGCCCAGTTGCCGGTGGCCTCGCACTGCGCGAGGGCGTCCCAGGTGGAGGCACGGCCGGAAGCGGGCACGGCCGGCTTGGGCTTGGTGCCGACGCGGACGACGGCCGGGGCCGGCTCGCGGAGGGTCGTCGAGGCCTTCTCGGTGCGGCCGACCTCGACGCCGTCGATCGTGTGCACCTCGAAGGTCACGGTGCGCTCACCGGGAGCACCCGGGGTGTCGACGGCGGTCTCGCCCTCGGTCATGTTCGGGTCGTCGACGCGCTGTTCGGGGGCCGGCACCGGCTGGTTCTCGATGCGGGTCTCGATGCGGTCGCGGGTGACGCGGATCTCGAGGCCCTCGGTCAGCGCCGCATCGACCGGGGGCATCACCGAATCGGCCTGCTCGAGCGCCACACCGTGCGCGGTCAGGAACTCCCCGACCGTCGGCGCCGCCATCCGCACCTCGACCGGCGGGGCACCACCGTCGAGCAACCGCACCGTCTTCGGGCTCACCACGTCGAGCTCGGCACCCTCGAGCGGCAACCGGTGCGACCGGGACGCCGAGGTGTACACGTCCGCGGCCAGCTCGAACTGCGCCAGCGCCTCGTCCACCGTCGACGCCGTCGTCCACACGGTGCGCTCGACACCGTCGACGCTCAGCTGCACCTCACGTGCCCGCCGCAGCACCACCGTGTCCCCGTCCGAGACCGCGGCGTCGACGGCCGGGGCCACCACGTCGTGCTCGCCGACCGGGTAGCCGGCGCCGGCGAGCACGTCACCGACCTCGGAGCTCATGGTGCTGAGCGCGACCCGCTCGCCGTCCACGTCGAGGGTGAGTTCCTTGTGCTGGATCAGCGCGGCGACTCCGCCGGCCGCGAGGGTGAGGAAGAGCGCGGCGACGACCACGTACAGCGTCGGCGATTTCGCTCTGTTGATCTTGGTGAAAGGTGACACGGTAATTCCTGGACTGTCGACAACTTCGATCACAGCACGGTAACGAATCGGCATTGATACGGCAACTGCAGTGGGTCTACCTGCGAATTTCCCGTAAGGAAGTAGGTGACGATTCGTAATTTTCGATCAATGACCGAGTCGTGTCCGAGCCGGAACCGCGTCGATTCGACGCCCGGAAAATCACCCCACGCGAAGCGTGAATTACCGCTGTGGAATTTGCGCGGGTGACCCACCGTCCGGGGCCGCGGCGGGGGGCGGTTCCACGCGCCCCGGACATCGTCGCGCTCTCGACGCGTGGACCCACGGTGCCGCGATCCGGGCCAGGGGGCGACGCGGAACTGCGCACAGCCGCGGCTGTCGGCTCGCGCAAGGCGGGAGGCACGGCACCGTCACAACGGACGGCCGTTCTGCGAAGGGCCGCAGACGAGGAGCGGCCGAAAAGTCCGACGCGCGGCGGGGACTCTGCCCGGCGGGCGAACGGCGACGCGCCGGGGCGAACGACGACCGCCCGGCGGCGACAGGCGACGGAGGAGGCGGTCGGGATCCGCGCGGCGAAAAACGCGACGGGTTGCGCGGGAGCGCCGCCGGGAGCTGCTCCCGGCCGACGGTTACGCCTCGAGGGAGCCGTTCGGCGGGAACGGATGCGCGATCTTCGCGCGAAAGTGCTCCGAAGGCCGGCGCCCGGTCTCCCGGACGCCGGCCCTCGGCCTACGCGGTCTGCAGGAACCGCACCCGGCGGCCGAGCAGGGCGTCGACGCTGTACGCGCCGGCGCCGACGACCGCGAGAACCAGCGCTCCGGCGCCGAGTGCTCCGACGAGCTCCCATCCACCGTCGGTGACGTAGATGCCGTTGCCGATGTGGACGAAGAAGAACGCGCCGAGCATGTTCACCAGCAGCAGGACACCGAAGACCGGCACGAGCAGGCCGATGATCAGGGCGATGCCGCCGAGTGTCTCCACCCAGGTGGCGTAGAAGGCGGACAGCGCGGGCACGGGCACGTCCATGCCCTCGAATCCGGCCTTGGTGGCGGAGTATCCCTGGTTCACCTTCTGCAGCCCGTGGGCCAGGAAGACGATCCCGATGACCACTCGGGCGACGAGCAGCCCGACGTTGCGCAGGACGGGGTTGTTCATGGGGGTGACCTTTCGGTGCGGGCGATGGGGGCTCGTCCTTCGATCGAAGCCGCCCCTACGGTAGCGGCGCAAGGTTGAAGGTTCAACTTAATCGGCCACCCGCCGCCGGACGGCATCCGAAAAGTAGTTGATCGATCAATCACATGGGGTATGCTTTCGTCGAAGGCGCAACCACCGGCCGAAGGAGCCCACCGTGAGCACCAGCGTGGAAGAGGAACGCAGCCGCCGCTCCGCGACGTTGCGGGAGGAACTCCGCACCCGCTACCTCCGGCCCGTCGGCGAACGACCCGCGTCGTCGGCGCGCGGGTTGCACCACACCGCACTCGTCAGCAGCGACGTCGAGCGCACGGTGCGCTTCTACCAGGACGTGCTCGAGTTCCCGCTCACCGAACTGATCGAGAACCGCGACTACCCCGGTTCGTCGCACTTCTTCTTCGACATCGGAAACGGAAACCTGCTGGCCTTCTTCGACTTTCCCGGCCTCGACGTCGGTCCCTACCAGGAGGTCCTCGGCGGGCTGCACCACATCGCGATCAGCGTCGAGCAGAGCCGCTGGGAACGCCTGCGCACCAAACTGACCGAAGCGGGCGTCGACCTCGTCGAGCACAGCGAGGTCTCCCTGTACTTCCGCGACCCCGACGGTGCCCGCATCGAACTCATCGCCGATCCCCTCGGCGAGATGTACGGAAGCAAGGTCTTGTAGATGAGCAACGTCGACGCCGAGCCCACCGAGATCGTCTGCGAATCCGAGCCCGCGCCCACCCGGGTACAGATCATCACTTCCCGTGAGGTGCCGCTCGGCGGCCCGCGCGCGATGCCGGTCCGCCGCACGCTGCCGCAGCGCGCCCGGTCCCTCGTCGGAGCCTGGTGCTTCGCCGACCACTACGGGCCCGACGACGTCGCCGCGACCGGCGGAATGGACGTCGCGCCGCACCCGCACACCGGCCTGCAGACGGTGAGCTGGCTGTTCGCCGGCGAGATCGAGCACCGCGACAGCCTCGGCAAGCACGCATTCGTCCGCCCCGGCGAACTCAACCTCATGACGGGCGGCCACGGCATCGCGCACTCGGAGGTCTCCACACCGGCCACGACGGTCCTGCACGGCGTCCAGCTGTGGGTGGCCCTGCCCGACGCACACCGGGACGCTCCTCGTGACTTCCGGCACCACGTGCCCGAACCGGTCCGGCTCGCGGGCGCGACCGTCGCCGTCTTCCTCGGCTCCCTCGCCGGCTCCACGTCGCCGGTGCCCACCTTCACCCCGCTGCTCGGGGCCGAGATCACCCTCGACCCGGGCGCGAGCGTCGAACTGACCGTCGATCCCGCGTTCGAGCACGGCCTGCTGGTCGACACCGGCAGCATCCGGCTCGCCGGCACCGTCCTGTCCCGCTCCGCGCTCGGCTACGTCGGCACCGGCGTCTCCACGCTCCCCCTGACGAATCTCACCGACGAACCCGCACGTGCCGTGCTGCTCGGCGGGACGCCGTTCGGGGAGGAGATCGTCATGTGGTGGAACTTCGTCGGTCGCAGCCACGACGAGATCGTCGCGTTCCGCGACGAGTGGCAGCGCGAGGGAGAACGCTTCGGCCGGGTCGAGGGCTACACCGGGAAGGTCGCGCGGCTACCCGCACCGGCGCTGCCCAACGCGCAGATCCGGCCGCGCCGCAATCCCCCCACCGCCCACTGAGGGGGCACCCTCACCAGGAACACTGAGGGGGCACCCTCACCAGGAACACCGAGGGGGCACCCTCACCAGGAACACCGAGGGGCACCCTCACTCGGGACGGATTCCGGCATAGGCATCGCCCAGCAGTCGCCGCACCCCCACCCGGGTCACCTCGCGGGGGTTGGGGTACTGCCGTTCGGTGGCCAGGTGTGCCGCCTCGTCCAGGTCGCCCTCGGACATGCCCAGTTCGGCGAGCGTCGTCGGGCCACCCGCGGCCGCCACCAGGTCGAAGACCCCGGCCGGGGCGGTGGGCGTGCCGAGCGCATCGGCGATGCGACTCATCACGGCCGGTACCGACGGCGCGTTGAACGCCATCACGTGCGGCAGCACCACGGTGTGCGTCGCCGCGTGCGGCAGGTCGAAACTGCCGCCCAGGACGTGGCACAGCTTGTGGTGCAAGCCCATTCCTCCCGCGCTCAGGCACGTGCCGGCCAGCCATGCCGCGAGCAGCAGGTCCGAGCGGCCCTCGCGGTCCGCGGCGTCGGCACCGAGGACCGGCACACCCCGGGCGATCGCGCGGATCGCCTCGAGCGCCAGCGTGTCGATGATCGGGTTGGCGTGCTCGGCGTACAACGCCTCCACGGCATGCGCCATCGCGTTGATCGCGCTGGTCAGTGCCATCGGGATCGGCATCGACAGGGTGAACTCGACGTCGTAGATGACGGTCTCGGGCAGGATGGCCGGCGACGAGTGCGTGGTCTTCACCCCGTCCGCGGTCTCCCCGAGGACGGGCGTGACCTCGGATCCGGCGTAGGTGGTCGGCAGGATCACCTGGTCCACGCCGGTGCGCACCGCGATCGCCTTCGACAGCCCCGTCGTCGACCCTCCGCCCACGGCGACGACGGCGTCGATGTCGTGCTCGGAGACCAGACCCAGCACCTTCTCGGTGACCGCGACGGGGGTGTGCATGACGGCCCCGTCGAACCGGGCGACCTGGAGGCTCCCGAGGGCCTTCTCGACGAGCTCGGCCTGCGGACGGACGTGTTCGCCGCCGAGCAGCAGGACCCGGGAGCGATCCAGGCGGCGCACCTCGTCGGCGACCCGCGCCGCGGTTCCCGGACCGAAGACCACCCGTGACGGCTGAGCGTTGTAGACGAAACTGTGCATGTCACCCATTGTCCCCGGCCACCCGCTCCGGCCGCCTCGGAACGGGGACACCGTTACGAAAGTCCGTATACCCGTTCGGCATTCGCGGTGGTCGTGGCGGCCAGCTCGGCCGGGTCCGCGCCGCGCACCTCCGCGAGCGCCCGCACCGTGTAGGGCAGGCAGTACGGCTCGTTGGGGGCGCCGCGGAACGGATGGGGCGTCAGGAAGGGGGCATCGGTCTCCACGAGCACCAGCTCGGGCGGCACCAACGGGGCTGCGGCACGGAGCGCCTTCGCGTTCTTGAAGCTCACCGTCCCGGAGAAGCTGAGCAGGTAGCCGGCGTCGACGCAGGCCCGCGCCATGTCTGCGTCCGACGAGAAGCAGTGGAAGATCACCGTCTCCGGCGCACCCTCGTCGTGCAGGACGCGCAGCAACTCGGCATCGGCGTCACGATTGTGGATCATCAGGGTCTTGCCGAGCCGTTTGGCCAGGTCGATGTGCCAGCGGAACGCGTCCTCCTGCTCGAGCGGGTCGGCGCAGCCGTCGAGCTTGCCGGGCCAGTACAGGTCGAGGCCGGTCTCCCCCACGGCGACGACGCGCGGGTCGGCGGCGAGCTTCTCGATCTCGGCGCGCGTGACGTCGTCGAGCGCGTTCGCACGGGTGGGGTGGAGCGCCACGGCGGCGTAGACCCGTGCGTCCCAGTGCGCGGCGTCGACGGCGAAGCGGGCTGCGGCGATGTCGTCGGCCACGGTGACGACCCGTCCGACACCCACCGCGGCCGCCCGGTCGAGGACGGCCGCCACCGATTCGGCATCGTGGGCTCCGCACGCGTCGAGGTGCGTGTGGGCGTCGACGAGAGGCGAGAGCGGCTGCGGAGGCTCGGGCGCGGGACGGGTTCGGCTCACGGCCCATACACTATCTACCTATAAAGTGGACGCACCATGACTGCTCCTGCCGCCTCCCGCCCGCCGTTCTACCTGACGACCGCGATCGCTTATCCGAACGGCGCCCCGCACATCGGCCACGCCTACGAGTACATCTCCTCGGACGCGATCGCCCGGTTCAAGCGCCTCGACGGCTTCGACGTGTACTTCCTGACCGGTACCGACGAGCACGGCCTGAAGATGCAGCAGACGGCAGCGAAGGAGGGCCTGGACGTGCGGGACCTCGCGGCCCGCAACTCCGGCGTGTTCGAGGCCATGGACAAGTCGCTGAACATCTCCTTCGACCGGTTCATCCGCACCACGGACGCCGACCATCTCGAGGCGAGCAAGGCGATCTGGCAGCGGATGGCCGACAACGGGGACATCTACCTCGACACCTACTCGGGGTGGTACTCCGTGCGCGACGAGGCGTTCTACGCCGAGGCCGAGACGACCGCGCTCGACGACGGCTCGCGCATCGCCACCGAGTCCGGCACCCCCGTGGAGTGGACGGAGGAGTCGACGTACTTCTTCCGGCTCTCGGCGTATCAGGACAAGCTGCTGAAGCTGTACGAGGAGCGCCCGGACTTCATCGCGCCGGCCACCCGCCGCAACGAGATCGTCAGCTTCGTCTCGGGCGGGCTGAAGGATCTGTCGATCTCCCGCACCACCTTCGACTGGGGCGTGCCGGTGCCGGATCATCCCGAGCACGTGATGTACGTGTGGGTCGACGCGCTCACCAACTACCTGACCGGTGCGGGTTTTCCCGACACCGGGTCGGAGTCGTTCCGCCGCTACTGGCCCGCGAACCTGCACATCATCGGCAAGGACATCACCCGCTTCCACACCGTGTACTGGCCGGCGTTCCTGATGTCGGCGGGAATCGAGCTGCCCGAGCGGGTGTTCGTACACGGCTTCCTGTTCAACAAGGGCGAGAAGATGTCCAAGTCGGTCGGCAACGTCGTCGACCCGCTCGAGATGGTCGAGCAGTACGGCCTCGATCCGCTGCGCTTCTTCCTGCTGCGGGAGATCTCCTACGGTCAGGACGGCAGCTACAGCCACGAGGCGATCGTGACCCGCATCAACGCGGACCTGGCGAACGAACTCGGCAACCTCGCGCAGCGCTCGCTGACGATGGTCGCCAAGAACCTCGACGGTGTGGTCCCGGAGCCCGGTGAGTTCACCGAGGACGACCGAGCGTTGCTCGCGCAGGCCGACGCGCTGCTCGACAAGGTCCGGGCGGAGTTCGACGTGCAGGCGCTGCACCTCGCGCTCGAGTCGATCTGGCACGTCCTCGGCGAGACCAACCGGTACTTCTCCGCACAGGCGCCGTGGGTGCTGCGCAAGACCGATCCCGCCCGGATGGCCACGGTGCTGTACGTGACGCTCGAAGTCGTGCGGATCGTCGGCCTGCTCGTGCAGCCGGTGATGCCGGACTCCGCCGCCAAGATCCTGGATCTGGTGGGGCAGGATCCGCAGGCGCGGCAGTTCGCGGACATCGCCACGCGCCTCGCGCCGGGCACGCAGTTGCCGGCCCCGGCCCCGGTGTTCCCGCGCTACGAATAGCGCCACGCCGCCTGTCGGTGGCCTCGTGCACACTCCGCGCATGGGGCGAGATAGAACACACTTTCGACAGGCGGCGACCGGGTCCGGCGCATCCGAGGAGGTCTTCCACCTCGGAATCCGGCCGCTACTCGACGAACTGGGCGCCGCGTACGAGCGCGGCTGGCAACCGGTCGACGTCCTGCACGTGACGGCCCGTTCCGGCGACACCACGGACGTCCCACTGGCGGCCGCCGCGGTGCTTTTCGACGCACGCCGCAGCGGCGCGGCCGACCGGGCACCCCTCGACTGGGTGCGCCAGCTCGGTGCGATCGCGCAACGCTGTCCCGCCGCCGCGCGGATCGCCGACCGGGTGCCACCCGACGCGCCCGCCCGCCAGTTGGGCGCGGAACTGCTGCGCGAGCTGCCCGGCCTGTCCCGCTTCCAGGTGATGGGGCTGGCGTTCGCCTGGAAGTACCTGCCGCAGTTCTCCCCACTCCTGCCGCTGCCCTCGCAGTGGCCGCCGCTGCGACCGGTCCCTGCGGCCGGCGAGGCCGCGACCCCGGATCCGCGGGTGCTCGCCCGGATCCGCGGCCTCCTGGCGAAGGCCGAGTCCACGGACTATCCGGAAGAGGCCGAGACCCTCACCGCCAAGGCCCAGGAACTGATGACCCGGTACGCGATCGGCACGGCCCTGGTCACTCGTGCGGGCGCGGACACTGCGCGAGGACGCCGCGTGCACGTCGACAATCCGTACGCGAAGGAGAAGGTTCTGCTGCTCACCGCGATCGGGAACGCGAACCGCACGCGCACGGTGTGGTTCACCAAGGTCGGAATCGCCACGATCGTCGGCGCCGACGTCGACCTGCAGCAGGTGGAGCTGCTGTTCGCGTCGCTCTCGGTGCAGGCCGCCCGGGCCGTGCGTGCCGCCGGGACGGGTGGCCGCACCGGCGGCGCGGCGACGGCGTTCCGCCGTGCCTTCCTGACCGGATACGCATATCGGGTCGGCGAACGGCTGCGGCAGGCGGACGCATGCGCGACCGCGACCGCCGCGGCCGACGCGAGCATGTCCGTCACACAACTCGCGCCGCTGCTGGCCCGTCGCTCCGAGGCCGTGGACTCGGAGTTCCGCCGCCTGTTCCCGACGACCCGGTCGACCCGTACACGCAGCGTCGATGCCGAGGGATGGTTCGCCGGCCGCGACGCCGCCGAGACCGCCTTCCTCGCATCCCCGCCCGGGTGAGCACTGCCCCGGTCGCCGCCTGTCACGTTCGGGGGCCGAGCGGTGTCCCATGTGCGACCGCGGACATCGTCGACAACAGAAGGGGTGGTCAGGATGACAACCGATGTGGTGGTGCTCGGAGCCGGGTACGCGGGAGTGATGACAGCGAACCGTCTGCTCGCCACGCATCCGGGGGTATCGGTGACGGTCGTCGCGCCGCGACCGGTGTTCGTCGAGAGGGTGCGGTTGCATCAGGTCGCCGCCGGCTCCGGTGCGGCCACACACGACCTCGCCGACGTGCTGCATCCGGCGGCGGCCGTGCACGTCGGCACCGCAGTGCACATCGGAGCGGACCGGGTGCTGCTCGCCGACGGGACGACGTTGCCGTTCCACGTCGCGATCTACGCCGTCGGCAGCGGCGCCGCCGTACCCGCGATCCCGGGCGCCGGCCGGCTGCACTCGACGGCCGAGCTCGAACGCGCCCTGGACACGGCCGCCGCGCTCGGGGAACTCGGCGACGGGGCGGGCGTGGTGGTCGTCGGCGGCGGGCTCACCGGCGTCGAGTCGGCCGCCGAGATCGCCGAGGCGCATCCACGCCTGTCGGTCACCCTCGTCGGGGATCCCGTCGCACATCTGCCCGGGTCCACCCGGCGGTTCGTCGCCGCGCGGCTGCGACGGCTCGGTGTCCGGATCCGGCCGGGCCGGGTCGTCGCCGTCGAGGACGGCGCGGTGCTGCTCGCCGACGGCGACGCGGTGCCGGCCGAGCTCGCCGTCTGGGCGGGCGGATTCACGGTGCCGGACCTGGCCCGGCGCAGTGCTCTGCCCGTCGACGAGACGGGCCGGCTGCGGGTCGACGCGACCCTGCGGAGCGCGGACGGAGCGAACGTCGTGGGCGTGGGCGACGCCGTGACCGTCGACGGCCAGGATCACATCCGGATGAGCTGCCAGGCGGCGCTGCCGCTCGGCGCCCACGGCGCCGACACCACCTGGGCACTGCTGACGGGTACGGATCCGCGGCCGCTGTCGCTGGGGTTCGCGGCGCAGTGCATCTCGCTGGGCCGCTCCTCCGGCGTCGTGCAGCGCACCCGTCCCGACGACACGCCCCGCTCCCTCGCGCTGCGCGGTACGTTGGGGTCGTTCGGCAAGGAGGCGGTGGTGCGCGGGACGGTCTGGATGCTGCGACGGCAGGCGCGAGGGCACAGCTACCCGTTCCCCGCGGGTCCGGCCCCCGCGTCCGAGCCGATCGCGGTCCGTCGATGACCCCCGACGACACGCCTCGCGACGAGACGACGCACGACAAGACGACCCACGATGAACTGTTCACCCGGCACCGAGGCCTGCTGTTCGGCATCGCGTACGAGATCACCGGCAGCGTCGCCGACAGCGAGGACATCCTGCAGGACAGCTACCTGCGCTGGGCCGAGGTGGAGCTCGACGAGGTGGCGAACCCGCGTGCTTATCTGAGCCGCGTGGTCACCCGGCAGGCGCTGAACTCGCTGCGCACGGCGCAGCGGCGCCGGGAGGACTACGTCGGGCCGTGGCTGCCCGAACCGGTGCGGACCGCCCCCGACGCCGCCGAGGACGTGCTGCTCGCCGAATCGGTGTCGATGGCGATGATGCTGGTGCTCGAGACACTCGGCCCGCTCGAACGAGCGGTGTTCGTGCTGCGCGAGGTGTTCGGCTTCGACCACGCCCAGATCGCCGCGGCCGTCGGCAGGCAGGAGGCGACGGTGCGGCAGATCGCGCACCGCGCCCGCAGCCACGTGCAGGCGCGGCGCCGGCGGTACGCCGCGTCCGACGAGCAGGCGCGCCGGGTCGTGACGGAGCTGCTGTCCGCCGCTGCCGGCGGGGACGTGGAGGCACTCATGGCGGTACTCGCACCGGACGTCGTCTACGTCGCCGACGGCGGCGGCAAGGTGACGGCCGCGCGGGTCCCGGTGAGCGGAGCGCGGAAGGTCGCACGCGTGCTGAGCGGCCTGAGCCGCCGGCCGCTGCCCGACATGCGAGTGGAGTTCGCCGCGTTCAACGGCCTGCCCGCGCTGGCCGTGTACTCGGGCGAGCGACTCGATCTGGTCATGCTGATCGAGATGGACGCGGGCCTGGTCACCGGCCTGTATGTGGTGCGGAACCCGGACAAGCTCGGTGCGGCGGACCGGGTGATGCCGCTCGTCCGCTGACCGCCCGGCGGGATTCGGTCCGTTCCGGGGCCGCGTGGGAAGCTGTGCCCATGCGGATGGAACGGCTCGGCACCGGGGGCAGCCCGGCGCAGGTGCTGCGACTGCTGGGCGCCCGGGCCGAGGCGGCGGGCGCCCCGCCACCGGCTGCACTGACCGGAACGTGGTTCGGCGCAGCTGCGGTCCTCGCGCCCCACGTGCGTGCCGTCGCCACCCCACCGGCCGACGCCTTCGTCCTGCGCGGCCGCTCGGCCCCGGGCCGCGGCGAACCGGTCGTCGGCGGGGGGTGGATCGGCTATCTCGCATATCCGGACCGCACGCCCACCCACCCGGCGCTGCCTCGCGCGGCCGGAGGATGGACGGACACCGTCCTGCGGCTCGACCACGACGGCTGCTGGTGGTACGAGAGCCTCACCGACGCGGCGTGCCCGGCCGGGCTCGCCGCCGCCGTCCGCGAGGCGCCCGACGCCTCCGCTCGGGCACCGTGGCGCATCGACTGGACACCGCCCGATCGCGACGCCCACCGCCGCGGCGTGCGGCAATGCCTCGAGGCGATCCGCGCCGGCGAGGTCTACCAGGCGTGCGTGTGCACTCGTTTCACCGGTGCCTGGTCCGGCAGTCCGCTGCACTTCTTCGCCGACGGGATCGAGCGCACCGCCCCGGCCCGGGCGGCGTACGTCGCGGGCGACTGGGGTGCGGTCGCGTCCCTGTCACCGGAGTTGTTCCTCGCGCGCCACGGCGACCGGGTGACGTCGAGCCCGATCAAGGGCACGCTCCCGATCGGCGCCGATCCGGCCCGGTTGCGCGCGTCCGTCAAGGACGTCGCGGAGAACGTGATGATCGTGGACCTCGTGCGCAACGACCTGGGGCGCGTTGCCGAGACGGGGAGCGTCACCGTGCCGGACCTGCTCGGGGTGCATCCGGCCCCCGGGGTCTGGCACCTGGTGTCCACCGTCGCGGCCTCGTTGCGGATCGGGGTGGACACCGCGCGGTTGCTCGATGCGGCATTCCCCCCGGCGTCGGTGACCGGCTGCCCCAAGATCCGGGCGCGGGAGTTCCTGCAGGTCTGGGAGCCGCACCCGCGGGGCGTGTACTGCGGCACGGTGGGCATGGCCAGTCCCGTCGCCGGGGTGGAACTGAACGTGGCGATCCGCACCGTCGAGTTCGGCCGCGGGGACGCGGACACGCCGGGCTCGTGCGGGCTCGGCGTCGGCGGCGGCATCACCATCGATTCCGATCCGGACGCCGAATGGCAGGAGTGCCTCGACAAGGCCGCCAGCATCCTGGGGCTCAGCCCTCGCACACCGTCCGGCCGGCCACCGGCAGATCGGACTGTGGCAGCGTCTCGGTGATCCGGCCCGTCGTCGAGGCGCAGATCCGCGCGACGATCGACTCGACGTCCAGGCTCCAGGTGCGCACCGTCCCGTCGCCGCCCGCCGCGATCACGGCGTTGCGGCCCGGCAGGAAGCCGACCTGCCACCGTCCGACACCGATCTCGGTGATCGGGCCGCCCACCGGGTGCATGTGCTCCGAGTCGGCGACGTGCCACAGTCGTACCGTGCCGTCGTCACTGCCGCTGACCACCTCGCTGCCGTTCGGGGTGACGGACACCGAGTAGACGGTGCCGGTGTGGCCGCGCAGCGCGTCGGGCCGGACGGTGAACGATCCGTCGGGTCCGCGGTCCCACACGCGGACCGTGTGGTCGTCGCCGCCGGTGGCGAGGACGTTGCCGTCGGCGCTGAACGCGAGGGCGTTGACGCCGGCGGTGTGACCGTCCGACACCGGCAGCGCGACGGGGGCGGACGGATCGGTGACGTCCCACGCATAGAGCGAGCCGTCCGCGCTGGTCACGACCAGATGCCGGCCGTCCGGCGTGAACGCGGCCGCCCGCACGAGATTCGTCGGGCCCCGCAGCGGTGCTCCCCGGCGCACCGGACGCGCCGGATCCGACACGTCCCACAGCACGAGAGAGTGGTCGTCGTGGCCGGTGACGAGGGTGGTGCCCCCGGGGCCGAAGTCGAGTTCGGACGTGAACCGGGTCTCGGTCACGATCGGGTCCACCCACAGCCGCGGGGCCGTGGGGTCGCGGACATCCCACAGGTGGATCTCGCCGTCGGTCGTCGAGGCGGTGACCAGAGTCGCGGCGGAGGGCGACAGGGCGGTGGTCACCGCGCCGCCCACCGGTCTGGGACGATCCACGACGCCGAGCGGCGCCCAGTGCCCGTCGGAGCCGATCCGCCACAGCGGCACGGAGGAGTTGTACCCGCCGGTGGCGACGAACGAGCCGGAGCGATCGATCGCGGGCAGCGTCAGCGCAGAGTCCGCGACCGCGACGCGTCCGCGCGGCAGCGTCCAGATCCGGATGTTGCCGTCGTGCCCGCCGGTGACCAACGCGGCGCCGTCGGGGGTGAACGCGAGCGCGGGGACGCCGCCGCCGTTGCCTGCGAGAGCCGGCCGCATCTCGTCGATCATCCGCGTCTTCGGGTCGACCGCCCACAGCTTCGCGGTCCCGTCCCACGACGCGCTCGCCAGGGTGCGGCCGTCGGGTGCGAACGCGACGGTCCACACCCCGCCGGTGTGCGCCTGCACGGGAGGGCCGGTCGGGCGCACCGCCGCCGGGTCCGTGGTGTCGAACATCGTGACGACACCGTCGTCGCTGCTGACCGCGAGGGTCCGGCCGTCGGGGGCGAACGCGACGGAGTGCGCCACGTCGCGGAAACCGGTCAGCGCAGCGCCGACGGGCACGGCGGCGGCCGGGTCGGTCACATCCCACAGCCGCACCGACCGATCGTCGCTCGACGTGGCCAGCACGGTACCGCCGGGGTGGAACGCCACGGTGCGCACCGCCGCGCCGTGCGCGGGCAGGACGGTGCGGGGAAATCCCCGCGTCCGGGGCTCGCTCGTGTCGACGAGCACGACCGATCCGTTGTCGTACGGCACCGCGAGCGACCGGCCGTCCGGGCCGAACCGCACATTGTGGACGACCTCCGGCACGAACACCTCGCCGGTCAGCAGCGCGACGGGCCGGTCCCGGTCGGTGACGTCCCAGATCCACACCGCACCTGTTGCACCACCCGCCGCGAGCAGGGTGCCGTCCGGGCTGAAGGCGACCGAGGCCAGATACTCGGGCTCGTCGGACACCAGCGCTCCGAGCGGCCGCGGCGCGCCCCGGTCGGACAGATCCCACAGGCGGACACTGCCGTCGTCGCTCGCCGAGGCCAGGGTCGTGCCGTCCGGGGCGATCGCCAGCCCGTAGACCGGACCGCTGTGACCCTCCACGGGCAGTGCCAGCGGCATCTGCTCGGTCGCGACGAGCCGCGAATACGCGACCTCGCTGTCCGGACGCAGGCGCCACGCCGCGAGCGCCAGCTGGGCCGCGGTGGACGGGTCCCGCTCCTGCATGGAGTCGGCGAGCGCGACGACCTGCTGGAACTGGGCGGCACTGCGCTCGGCCTCGGCGCGGCTCTTGCCGGCCCAGGCCAGCGTCCCCATCACCACCGCGACGACGGTGGAGAGCACGAGGGCGGCGATGGCACCGTTGCGGACGCGGGTCCGGCGACGGATCTGCCGTCGCGACTCCCGGAGAAAGGCCACCGCTGTCGGGCTGAGCGCGGTCTCGACACCGCCGGCCGGGGCCCGCCCCACGAGCTCCCGATCCTCGTGCTCGGCGACGAGGTCCATCCGGCCCCGTTGGTACAGCAGGTCCGCGTGCCGGCGGCCCGCGACCCAGCCTGCCGCGTCCGCCTCGATCTGCTGGCGCAGCGCAGCGTACGAGCGGTCGGCCCGGATCCACGACTTCAGGCGCGGCCAGGCGTCGATGACCGTGTCGTGAACCAGCTCGACGCTGCCGTCGTCGACGACGAGGACGCGGGCGGTGACGAAGTGGTCGACCACCCGGCGTCCCGCCTCGGCGTCGTCGCCGGCGGCGGCGAGCAGCCGATCCAGCGGGCGCCGGATCTTCACGTCGGTGCCGGTGCCGGTCACGTAGACCAGGTGGACGAGCATCGCGCGCGCGAGTCGGCGGCCGCGGTCGTCGAGCTCTTCCCACGCACGTTCCGCGCTCGCCGCGATCGATCCGCGTACCCCGCCGGTAGCGCGGTACCCGGCCACGGTCAGGTGACCGCCGCGCCGGCGTTCCCACAGGGCGTCGAGCAGGTGTGACAGCAGGGGCAGTTCGGCCCCGCCGACGTCGTCGTCGGTCAGCACTCCGAGGTCGTGCAGGATCAGTTCGACCAGGCCCGGCTCGAACCGCAGACCGAGCAACCGCGCCGGCGCGGTGATCACCTCGACCAGGTCGTCCCGGGTCAGGGGCTGGACCGTCTTGCTGTGCCGCTCCAGCGCCCGGGCCAGCACGGGATAGGTCACGGCCCGCTCGTAGAAGTCCGATCTCAGCGTGGCCACCACCGAGACCGGTGTGTCGCCGTCGCCGACGGTCGCGGCCTGATCGAGCAGCGCGAGGAACGCCGAGCGTTCGGCCGCGTCCTCGCAGTGGGTGAACAGCTCCTCGATCTGGTCGACGACGATCAGCAGGCCCGCGCTGCCCTCTCGGGCGGCGGCGGCGTGCAGCCGCGCCACCGCGGTCGGCTCGTCCGCATCCGAGATGTCGGCGAGTTCGGGTACGCACTCGACGAGCTGCGCCACCGGGTGCCGTCCCGGGGTCAGGACCACCGGCCGCCAACGGTCGTCACGGCACAGTTCCGGGACCAGGCCGGCCTGCACGAGGGAGGACTTGCCGACGCCGGAGGCACCGGTCACCACCACGATGCCGTGACCGTGGGCGGCGACGACGGTCTCGGCGAGTTCGCGCACGCTCCGGGCCCGGCCGAAGAACAGCTGCGCGTCCCGATCGCGGTACGCCTCGAGACCGCGGTAGGGCCGCACGCCGGGGGGCAGTGCCGCGGCGGGCGGCTCGGTGGGCTCCGTCCGGGCCCGCCCGGCCGGTCCCCGGGCGTGTTCCCACCACCGCTCCCACTGCTTGATCGAGTAGAGGCCGGGCGTCGGCGGCTGCGCGTGCAGGGCCCGGGCGGAGCGGATCAGCACCACCAGGACCGGACGGATCGTCTCGAACGTGGCGGGTACCCGGGCACCGGATCGCCAGTCGCTGATCCGCTGCACGGACACGGTGCGCTCGCTGCCCACGGAGCGGGCGACGGCCGACGCCTCGGAGGCGACCTTCTTGAGCGCGGGACGTCCCGCCGCCGCGAACAGCGTCCGGAGCTGGTCGGCGAACAGCTGCCGGGGCTCCGCCGCGGTTCGCTCGTCGACCGGTTCCATCTCCCGCATCCTCCCTGCTCCGCACCCCCCGAGGGCCCGGATCGTCCGCTGCGGAAAAACTCCTCACCGGTCCTGACCTGGGATGATATCGCGAGCGGGACGCGAACCGGTTGGTCACCCGGGATATCCCCGACAGAGTTGTTCCCGAGCGGGAAGACCCCGCGACGCGCTGCACCTCCACACCGGCCGGAACCCGACGAGGGGTGGTTCCGCCCGGTGCGGAGGGAAGGCGGCGCGCGACCCGAACCGAGGGACCGTGTACAAGCTCGTCGACCGGATCGTCCACGGCGTTCCGCCCACGTTGGTCGCGGCCCTGATCGTCGCGGTCGCCGTGCTGCTGATCGTCGCGCTCTCCTCGGCCGCGCCGTAACGCCCGGCCGCGGCTACCGCGTCGGCGTGCGGCTGTCCTTCGCGCCGAGCAGGTACGGATCCCGGGCGAGGTACTCCTTCGTCTCGCGGGCGATGAGTCCCGAGAGGATGAGCAGCCCGATCAGGTTGGGCAGAGCCATCAGGCCGTTCATCACATCGGAGAAGTTCCACACCACCTCGAGCTCGGTGGTGGCGCCGACGTAGACGACGAGTACGAAGATCGCCCGGTACGGGAGGACGCCGCCGCGGCCGACGAGACGTTCGACGCAGCGGTCGCCGTAGTACGACCACCCGAGAATCGTCGAGAAGGCGAAGAACACCACGGAGATCGTGACGATCCAGCTGCCCCATTCACCGCCGAGGCCGTCCGAGAAGGCGAGGGAGGTCATCGCCGCGCCCTGCTCGCCGGACGTCCAGGCTCCGGTGGTGATGATGACCATGCCCGTGAAGGTCACGACGATGATCGTGTCGATGAAGGTCTGGGTCATCGACACCAGGCCCTGCCGGACCGGGTGGGTGGTCTGCGCGGCGGCAGCGGCGATCGCGGCGCTGCCCATGCCGGACTCGTTGGAGAAGATGCCGCGGGCCACGCCGTAGCGCAGGGCGATCATGAACACCGAACCGATGAAGCCGCCGGTCGCGGCGGTGCCGGTGAATGCGTCGGTGAACACGAGGGCGAACGCCTCGGGGATGTCGGTGATGTTGACCGCGAGGACGATGATCCCGGCACCGACGTACAGCAGGATCATCGCGGGCACGAACCCGGCGGTGACCCTGCCGATGGACTTGATGCCGCCGAGCAGCACCGCGGCGGCGAGCACCGTCATGACGATCCCGGACAGCCAGGTCGGTACCCCGAACGTGGAGTCCATCTGGGTGGCGACGGTGTTGGCCTGCGTCATGTTGCCGATGCCGAAGCTGGCGAGCACCGCGAACACCGCGAACATCAGGCTCAGCACCAGACCGAACTTGTTGGGGATGGCGCGGGCCAGGTAGTACTGCGGGCCGCCGGACTGCTCGCCCTTGGCGTCGGTGACGCGATACTTGACACCGAGGAACGCCTCGGAGTACTTGCTGGCCATGCCGACGAGGCCGGTGATCCACATCCAGAACAGAGCCCCCGGCCCGCCGAAGTAGATGGCGGTGGCGACACCGGCGATGTTGCCGACGCCCACGGTGGCGGCCAGGGCGGTCGTCAGTGCCTGGTACTGAGAGATGTCACCTTCGGTGGCGTCCGGGTCCTTCCGGATGATCAGCCCCAGCCGCAGGGCCGGCCACAGCTTGCGGAACTGCACCCCCCGCAGCCGCACCGTCAGGATCACGCCGGTGCCCAGCAGCAGCGGTATGAGCATGTACGGGCCCCATACCACCGACGCGACCTCGACGAGGAATTCGTTCACCGACTCCATCCGTACCTCCTGCTGCGCGGTAAGGGGCAGAGTCTACGACGACGACTCGTCCTGCCGCGCGGCCAGTACCGCGTCGTACAGTTCGCGTTTGGAGACCCCGGCGGTCGCGACCTGGGCGCACGCGTCCTTCAGCCGCACCCCGTCCGCCACGAGCTGTTCGACCGCGTCGACCAGGTCGGCAGGCTCCGCCACCTGCGCCGAGGCGCCCTCGAGCACGACGGTGATCTCGCCGCGGGCACTCTCGGCGGCCCACTGCGCCAGCTCCGCGAGCGTGCCGCGACGCACCTCCTCGTAGGTCTTGGTCAGTTCCCGGCACACCGCGGCGCGTCGCTGCCCGCCGAGCACGTCGACCGCGTCGGCCAGGCACGCGGCGAGGCGGTGCGGGGCCTCGAAGAACACCACCGCGCGCGGCTCGGCGGTCAGGGTCTGCAGCCACGCGCGACGCGCGCCGGCCTTGCGGGGCGGGAAGCCCTCGAAGCAGAACCGCTCGACCGGCAGACCGGACAGCGCGAGCGCGGTGGTCACCGCGGAGGGACCGGGCAGGCACGTGACGGGCAGCCCGGCCGCGACGCACGCCGCCACCAGCCGGTAGCCGGGATCGCTGACGGACGGCATCCCGGCGTCGGTGACCAGCAGCACCGTCCGGCCCGCCTCGATGTCGGCGACCAGCGCCGGGGTCCGGGCGGACTCCACCTGGTCGTAGAAGCTGACCACCCGCCCGGTGACGGTGACCCCCAGCGCGGCGGCGAGCGACCGGGTCCGACGGGTGTCCTCGGCCGCGACGACGTCGGCGGTGCCGAGCGCGTCGCAGAGCCGTTTGGAGGCGTCGCCGATGTCGCCCATGGGGGTGGCGGCGAGCACGAGCCGGCCCTGTCCCGGATTGTCTGGCTGCATGCGCCTCAGCCTACGATCGGGACGTGACCGTGACGGACGAGCGCCCTGCCGAGGCATCGGACCGTCGCCGGATGCACAGCCCGGGTCCGACGGTGCCGGCATCGGATTTCGGTCCGGTCGACCGCGGCCGGGGCTGGGTGGTGACGCTGTTCGTCACCGCGATCGCGGCGATCACCCGGTTCACGATGCTGCACTACCCCACCGACGCGAAGACGCCGGTGTTCGACGAGAAGCACTACGCCCCGCAGGGCTGGCAGGTGCTCACCGGCGGCGGGATCGAGGACAACCCCGGCTACGGCCTCGTCGTGCACCCACCGGTGGGCAAGCAGCTCATCGCGCTCGGCGAGGCGTTGTTCGGTTACAACGGGTGGGGATGGCGGTTCTCGGCCGCCGTCGCCGGGACGTTGCTGGTCCTGCTGGTGGTGCGGATCGTGCGGCGGTTGACCCGCTCGACCCTGCTCGGCGGTCTGGCCGGGATTCTCCTGATCGCCGACGGCGTCACCTTCGTCTCGTCGCGCCTCGGGATGCTGGACATCTTCCTGGCGCTGTTCGCGGTCGCCGCGTTCGGGTGCCTGATCGTCGACCGGGACGAGGTGCGGGCGCGGATGGCGCGCGTGCACGCCGAGGGACGCATCGCCGACACGGTGTGGGGTCCCCGGCTGGGCGTGCGGTGGTGGCGGTTCGGGGCCGGTGTGCTGCTGGGCCTGGCGGTGGGCACGAAGTGGTCGGGGCTGTATCTGATCGCGTTCTTCGGGTTGATGTCGGTGGCGTTCGACGTCGCCGCGCGCCGCGCCTACGGCGTGCGACGACCGTGGCTCGGGACCGGTCTGCGTGACGTCGGCCCGGCCCTCTACGCGCTCGTGGTGGTGCCGCTGGCCGTGTATCTGGCGACGTTCTGGGCGTGGTTCGCGGGCGAGACCGGGGTGTACCGGCATGCGGTGGGCCGGCAGATCGGCACGGACGGGGCGTTCTCGTTCGTGCCGGACGCGCTGCGCTCGCTGTGGTACTACAGCGCCTCCGTGCTCGAGTTCCACTCGGGTCTGACGAACTCGGCCGGCAACGTGCATCCGTGGGAGTCCAAGCCGTGGACGTGGCCGATGGGGTTGCGTCCGATGCTGTACTACTTCGCCGACGGCGAGCAGATCCGTGGGTGCGGCGGTGAGCAGTGCGTCAAGGCCGTCATGCTGGTGGGCACCCCGGCGATGTGGTGGCTGGCACTGCCGATGCTCGTGTGGGGCGGATGGCAACTGCTGGTGCGGCGGGACTGGCGGTGGGCCGCGGTGCTCACCGGGTACGCGGCGACGTTGCTGCCGTGGTTCGCCACGCTCGACCGGCAGATGTACTACTTCTACGCGGTTCCGCTCGCGCCGTTCCTGGTCATGGGGCTGACACTGGTGCTCGGCGACGTGCTCGGATCGCCGCGGGCCTCGACCGAGCGGCGGTCGACCGGTCTGCTGGTCGTGTGCCTCTACGTCGGCCTGGTGGTGGCGAACTTCGTGTGGTTGTGGCCGATCCTGACGGCCGCGCCGATCACCGTGGAGACGTGGCACCAGCAGCTGTGGCTGGCGGGC